>CAZWNR010000337.1:0-5152 GCA_964635665.1 uncultured bacterium
GGTATGCCAGTGGCCATAGAGCCGTCCAGTGGTGAGGACGAAGGGGTAGTGGTGATCGGCGGGTTCGGCGAGGCCTTTTTCGTGGAAGGGCACAAAGCGGGCAAGGCCATCGGGGTAGTTGAAGCGGTGATCGGTGTAGAGGCGTTTGTCGTGCTTGTCGGGGGCGGTGTCGGCGATAGAGTCCAGGGTTTCCTGGTGCGCTGAGGTGTCCTGATGACCAGGGTTTTCCTGATCTGGACAAGGCCACTGGATCGGTCGAATTGCCAGTTTTTCGTGGCTGATTCCAGTCATATCGCAGGGGCGACCCTGGGTAATTTGGACAAACTCCCGGTGGACGTCGGCGCTGGTCACGAATTTGAACTGATCGGCAAACCCCAGGCGACGACCGACTTCAGCGAAAATTTCCCAGTCGGCGCGGGCTTCCCCCACCGGGGGTCGAAAGGCTTGGCACAGGGTGACGGTGCGCTCGGAATTGGTCATGGTGCCTGTTTTTTCGCCCCACTGGGCGGCGGGCAGCAGCAGGTGGGCATAGGCGGCGGTTTCTGTGGGGTAGTAGGCGTCTTGGTAGACGGTGAAGGGGGATCGTTGCAGGGCGGCCTTGGTGCGGTTCAAGTCTGGCAGGCTGACCGCTGGGTTGGTGGCAGCAATCCACAGCAGCCCCACTTGGTCATGCTCTAGGGCTGGGATCATTTCCCCTACCGACAGGCCAGAGGTGGGGGAAATGCGGCCTTCCGGTAAACCCCAGAATTGCTCGATCTCCCGGCGATGCTGAGGATTTTTCACCAGGCGATACCCCGGCAAAATGTGGGCCAAGCCGCCTGCTTCGCGGCCCCCCATGGCATTTGGCTGTCCGGTGAGGGAAAACGGCCCTGCCCCTGGTTTGCCGATTTGCCCCGTCAGCAGGTGCAGGTTAATCAGCGAACAGACCTTGGCGGTGCCCTCGGAGGACTGGTTCAGCCCCATCGACCATAGAGACAGGACGGATTGAGACTCGGCCCAGGTGCGGGCGGCGGTTTCTAGGTCGGTTTCGGTGATGCCGCAGCGCTCGGCGACGATGCTGGGTTCATAGTGGCGCAGGACTT
This sequence comes from uncultured bacterium, assembly GCA_964635665.1. GTDB lineage: Bacteria > Cyanobacteriota > Cyanobacteriia > Phormidesmidales > Phormidesmidaceae > Nodosilinea. The sequence goes on from CAZWNR010000337.1 coordinate 1,083, forward strand.
CGGTATAGTCCTGAAAACCCTGAGTAGAGCGGTCGATAAAGCCTTGATCCAACGCGCCCCATTTCAGCAGCCAATGACCAATGCCGTTCAGCAGGGTAATGTCGGTGCCGGGACGGATGGCGAGGTGCAGATCGGCCACCTGGGCGGTTTCGGTGCAGCGAGGATCGACCACAATCAGCTTGACGTGGGGGTTGCGCTTGTGGTGCTTGCGCAGGCGGTTGAAGACAATGGGATGGCACTCGGCGGTGTTGGTGCCGATTAAAAAGGCGCAGTCGGTGAGATCCAGATCCTCATAGCAGCAGGGTGGGCCATCGGACCCCAAGCTTTGTAAGTAGCCGGACACCGCTGAGGACATGCAAAGCCGCGAGTTGGCGTCGAAATTATTCGTCCCCAAACAACCCTTGATCAGCTTTTGGGCCACATAGTAATCTTCAGTTTGGAACTGACCCGACCCGTACATACAGACCCCATCCGGCCCTAGGGTGTCTAGCACCTCGCGGAGTCGGTGGGTAATGGTGTCTAAGGCCACCTCCCAGGAGATCCGTTCAAAGGGCGCATCCAACGATTCCCGCAGCATCGGGTACAGCAGCCGATCCTGGTCGATGGATTCCGCCACCGTGGCCCCCTTTACACAGACCATGCCCTGGCTGGAGGGATGGGCGCGGTCGCCCCTGGTCTGCCAGCGCTGGGGAATCGTGGAATCCTCGCTAGGGCGCTGGGGTACGACCTCCAGGCCACACCCAACACCGCAGTAAGGACAGAGGGTTTTATGAGGGGCCGTCATAGTTGGAATGCTTAAAGTTGAATGGTTAAGAAGCTAGAAAAGGAAAAAATCTTGTGCTAATCTGCGATTACTAATGCAAACTGTGTGTCCCTGGCGCAAACGATAGCGGCAGGGCTTTTTTTTGGGTAGGCACGGCCCACCATCGCACCATGGTTTGCCTGTGGGTTTCTGAAACAGCGCTGATTTCTGATAGAGCCGAAACACGCGCTAAAGATGGTGCTCTAATGGTGGGCAGTGCCCACCCTACGGTCTACGGTCTGGGTGGTGCATTGCTTCGCGAATGCACCCTACGGTCTGGCTCCCCTCTCCCACGGGGAGAGGGGTTGGGGGTGAGGGCTACTCTATCGTCACTGAGATCTGATCATTGGAAGCCTCCCCACCGGAGCGGGGTTGGGCCTGAAAATGCTCCATCAGCAGGGTTTTGAGGACATCGGGGAGATCGTCGCAGGGGATGCCCTGCATAACTTTTTCACCCAGATGGGCATCTTTGCCGACCTTACCGCCCATGAAAATGTCTACGCCTTCCAGGGTTTTGCCGTCCTTGCGCACTTTGGTGCCCATCAGGCCAATATCCGCCACCTGGGGTTGGCCGCAGGAGTTGGGGCAGCCCGTCCAGTGGATGCGCACGGGGTTGGGCAGGGTGAGTTCGGCATCCAGGGCTTTGGCGAGAACCTGGGCGCGTTGTTTGGTTTCTACGAGGGCAAAGTTGCAGAATTGCGCCCCGGTGCAGGAAACCAGTGACCGCATCAGGGGTGATGGATCGATGGAGAACTTCTGCAACAGCGGTTCTTCCAGCAGCACGGGCAGGCGGTCATCGGGCACGTTGGGAAGGATCACATTTTGCTCCACCGTCAGCCGCAGTTCGCCGTTGCCGTAGACTTCGGCCAGCCGAGCCAGTTCGTAGAAATCCTCGGCCCCTAGGCGACCCACGGGCACATGCAGCCCCACGTAGTTCAGCCCTGACTGCTTTTGGGCATAGACGCCGATGTGATCGCGCTTGTCCCAATCCATTTCGTCCTTTTCGGCGGCGAGGGTGAGGGGCTGGCCGTAGGCGGTTTCTACCTCGGTGCGGAAACGGTCTAGGCCCCACTCATCGATCAACCACATCAGGCGGGCCTTTTGACGGTTCACCCGTGGACCGTTGTCTCGGTAAACCTCTAGGATGGCGCGACTGAGGGCAATCACGCTGTCATCGGCGGGCACCCAGGCATTGAGGGGAATCGCCGCCTCGCAGCGACGGGCGGAAAAGAACCCCCCCACCAGCACATTGAAGCCCAGAATGCCTTCCCGAAACGCTGGCACAAAGGCAATGTCGTTAATTTCGGCGTGGATGGAATTGTCCCGCCCGCCCTCGATGGCGATGTTGAACTTGCGGGGCAAATTGCTGAATTCAGGATTGCCCTGGCCATGCCCCGTGATCATGTCCTGAACCTTTTGCACCAGTTCCCGCGTGTCGATCAGTTCGTCGGCATCTAGCCCAGACACCGGGGAACCGGTAATGTTTCGCACGTTATCCATGCCGGACTGCACTGACGTTAGCCCTGCCGCCTCTAGCTGCTGGAAAATATTTGGAATATCCTCCAGTAAAATGCCGCGAAGCTGAATATTTTGCCGGGTGGTAATGTCGGCACTGCCGTCTTCGCCGTAGCGCTGGATAATGTCTGCCAAGGTGCGGGCTTGGCGGCTTTCCATCACCCCATGGGGCAACCGCAGTCGCAGCATAAACTTGCCAGGGGTAACCGGACGAAAGAAAATCCCCAGCCACTTTAGACGATGGGTTAAGTCGGTTTCGTCTACGGCTTCCCAGCCAATTTTGGCAAAGTGTTCTAGCTCGTGCTTGACCAACAAACCGTCTTTTTCAGCCTTGAGCTTCTCAAACTTGTTCAGCTTTGCGCTAGTGGCTTCGCTAGTCCTATCCATGGAAATAGTCACAGGCACACCGCCTTAAAAAACAATCAACAACACAACAAAAACCCGTCAGCAAAAGGTGTTGAAATCTAGATTTCTATGGTGAATTCTAGGTCAAGAAAGTATAGGTAAGAGACTCAATTTTCCTGTTCGTAGAGCTGACTTTGATCAGGTACATCCCATGGATAAGAGAACCGCTCTATTGATGTATCAAGGTTTCCCATGCTCCTTCAGTTGCCACGCGGATAGATGACTAAGACGCTAATTTGATGATAAAGATGTTTTTCAACCCTAGAGAACTTTTAAAATTACTGTTTGAGCAAGCTTAGTTACCATAAACGGCGCATTTCCAAGGGTTTTGTATATCTCAATACGCTTTTGAGTAATCCATGCAGGTCATGCAACTCCTCATTGCGTGACCTGCATAGCACTGTACCGTCATCGGCTATCAATGTAAGCAGGCATACTTTGGGTATTCGCTCGATGTCTCTCGCTCTGCGTTCCCCGTCCGAACCGTATTACGGCATATCCCATGCCGACAGGGAGAAAGGTTTTGCTAGATTTTGTTGACCCCTCGGATTCATCCCAGGTAGACTCTGTCCCCGATCCTGAGCTAGAGACTCCCTCCCCTGCCATGCGCCGTCTTCAGGGCGGGGTAGACTTGCGGCAGGGCAGTTTTGCGGATCGGTGGGAGGCCGCCAAGCAGGTTCCTCGGCTAGGTGAGGCCGCTGCTGCTGATCTCATGACGATGCTGAGGGATGAAACCCTGGCTTGGGAAACGCGCTGGTTTGCAGCCCGTAGCCTAGGGCATTTTGACAACCCGACGGTGATTGCGGCCCTGATTAACGCCCTGGGCACCGCCGATGAGGATTTACAGGAGGCCATTCTCGACGCCCTCTGCCACATTGGTCCCAGCGCCATCCAGTCCCTCAGCGCCCTGGTAGCTGAACCGACCTGCCAAGCCGTTGCCATTGAGGCCCTCACTCGCATTCCCCACCCGGCCACCCAGGCCCCCTTAGTTGCCGCCGTTGACCTCACGACCGGAACGACCCAAGCCAAAGTAATCGAAGCCCTGGGACAGTTCGCCGATCTCGACCTGCTGCCGCTATTCACCGAGGCGGTTCAGAGCCGGGTGTCGTCGGTGCGACTGGCGGCACTTCAGGGGTTGATTTGCCTGAGAACGCAGGTGGATGAGTCGGGCTGGACGGCCTGGATTCAGCCGTTGACGGAGGATGTGCATCCGGCGGTGGCCCAGCGAGCGATCCATGCCCTGGGGCGCACCAGCAACCTCGCCGCCACCCAAACCCTCCGAGGGTTACTAGAGGCGCGACATACTCCAGAAGTCCTCAAAATAGCCACCGTCCAAGCCCTGGTTTGG
>CAZWNR010000338.1:0-5147 GCA_964635665.1 uncultured bacterium
GTAAGTTCGGGATAGTCTCCCGGCTGCCAGCCCTGAACCATGAGGCGGTGGATCACGACGGTACGCGGGGGCGGCGTCACCACTTGGCCTCGGCGGGCGAGGTCATACAGGCGCTTCCCCTGCACCTGAATGGCGCTAAAGGCTGGGGGAATCTGGGCTAGGGTACCAATAAACACTGGCAGGACAGCTTGAACCATTTCTAGGGTCAAATCAGTGGCGAGGCCGTGGCTGAGCACCTCGCCCTCTAAGTCGTCGGTGGTGGTCGTGAGGCCGAAGCGAATCACAGCTCGGTAGGCTTTATCTGAGGCTAGGTAGGGTAATAACCGCGTGGCCCGTCCCACCGCTAGGGGCAGAACCCCCTCCGCCAAAGGATCAAGGGTACCCCCATGCCCCACCTTAGAGGTACCCAACCAGCGTCGCACCGTCGCCACGCAGTCGTGGGAGGTTACTTGACGGGGTTTATTGAGGTTTAAAAAACCGTCCACAGCTACACTAACCAACCAACGACCGAACCGCCCTAACTCGCAAGGCGCTTGATCTAGACCAATCCAAGGGCTCGTGGCAACAATGACGAGTCAGCGGATAGCTAGAATACCATGGTGGCCATTAATAGGGTGGCCCTAGGGGATATTTACATTCCCCTGAGCCCAAACCAACCATCGTCACCCAATCGCGACTATCTTGGGGCCTAGCCTTGGTTGTCGTTAGGCTGGGGCTAGGCAGGTACAATAGTCTGACATTTGACCCTTCCCCTGATCTCCTCACACCTAAGGCAACCCTATGCCCCTCGGACAAGAACCTCCCCAACTGCTAAGACGGCGCTTATTTTACGAAGGCCGCAAATTTAACTTTGAGGTCAATCGTCTCCGACTTCCTAACAAGGCAGAGGGAGAATGGGAATGCGTCCGTCATCCCGGCGGAGCCTTGGCGGTGCCCCTCACCGATGATGGTCGCTTAATTTTGCTGCGGCAGTATCGGTTTGCCCTCCTGGGGCGGCTGCTGGAATTTCCGGCGGGCACCATCGAACCCGACGAATCTCCAGCGGAGACCATTCGCCGCGAAATCCAGGAAGAAACGGGCTACGCAGCCACCACCTGGCTTCCCATTGGCACTTTTCCCCTCGCCCCAGGCTATTCCGACGAGTTAATCTACGCGTTCCTGGCCACTGATTTGGAACCCGTGGCAGCAGTGGAGGGTGACGAAGACGAAGACCTAGAAGTGGTGTTGATGACTCCCGAACAGTTTGAAAAAGCCATCATGGCCGGGGAAGCCGTAGATGCTAAAACCATTGCTAGCTTCTTTTTGGCCAAACCCTTCATCACCAAGCTGACCACGTTCTCAAGCTGACCAGTGTCTTTCCCATCCTGACCAATCGCTAGAGCGATATCCGTAAAATCTCTCAGCACCACCTACGACAACTGACGGAAGTGAGCCAAGGTTTGAAGCACGGAACCAAGCCTTGGGCAGTTTATGAGCAAGATTCTGTAGCTCCCATGGAGCCAAGGACAGCTATCCCCCAGCGGGACAGTACCCCCCGGTCTACCACCATTGGGGTCTACAGGGTTTCTAGGCTGTGCATTTACCTCAGGGGGTATCGCTGTGTTTAAGTCCGTGGGTCAGCGGGTGTGTGCGTTTGATTTGGAATGGGTGCCCGATGCCCCCTCAGGGCGGCGGGTGTATCGGTTGCCAGAGACCATGCCCGATGGGGAAGTGTTTCAGGTGATGTGGGAAAACGGTGGGGCAACGGAGGACAAACCTCGCCCCTACCTAAAAACCGCCCTCTGTCGGGTGGTGTCGGTGGCGGCGGTCATTCGAGAACAATCCCGCCAGGGCGAGGTGACGCTACGGCTGACGGCCCTGCCCAAACAACTTGACCAGCCCATGGCGGAGGGGGAGTTAATCGCCACGTTTCTGGGCTATGTGGGTCGGCAAAAGCCCCAGTTGGTCGGGTTTAACTCCCACACCTCCGACCTGCCCATTTTGCTACAGCGGGGCATGGCCACCGGCATTTCCGCCAAGGATTTCTGTCACCGCCCAGACAAACCCTGGGAGGGCATTGACTACTTTGCCCGCCACACCGAGGCCCACATTGATATTAAGAATATGGTCAGCGGCTGGGGGATTGGCACTCCCTCCCTGCACGAGCTAGCAGCGGCAATGGGCATTCCCGGCAAGATGGGCACCGATGGCAGCACCGTCGTGGATTTGTGGGTGGAGGGCAACCTGCAAGCCATTGTGGAATACAACCACTTTGATGCCCTCACCACCTACCTGGTGTGGCTGCGTACGGCCCTGTTTGCGGGCTTTTTTAGCCCTGAACAACACCAGGTCGAAGAAAACCGCGTACGGGATTTGCTGCATCGGCACATTGCGGCGGGAGATCAGCATTTAGCTCAATATTTAGAGCAGTGGAACCGCTTTCAGCCCCAGCCCGCCGACACCGTGGCCATTGACCTACTGCCTACGGAGGATCCATCGACTCCCCCAGCGGAGGTTGCCGCCTAGCGATGGCACAATCGCTAGACAGGAGAAGGCCACAGACCCAGGGTTAATGCAAATCATCGTCAATAAAGGGTAGGATGTCTGGCAGGGTGGGCCTTTCCTTCCCTGGCTCCCATGGTGACCAACGCAATGACTTCACTGGATATTCTGCGCCTTGATGCGATCACAAAGCGATACACCCCCAACGCCCCTCCGGCGGTGGATGGGGTCAGCCTCGGATTGCGCCAGGGCGACATTCTGGCCCTGCTAGGGCCTTCGGGCTGCGGCAAAACCACCCTGCTGCGCCTCCTTGCCGGGTTTGAACGCCCCGACCAAGGCAGCATCTACCTCGGCCAGCAGCCCGTCTGCGGCCCCTGCTGGCTCCCCCCAGAACGTCGGGATGTGGGGATTGTGTTTCAGGACTATGCCCTGTTTCCCCATCTGACGGTGGAGAAGAATGTGGCCTTTGGGCTTCAGTCCTTAGTGCGCCTAGGCAGCTTGAGCCCCAAGCAGGTGCAAACCCAAACCCAGGAAGCCATTGCCCTAGTAGGACTGACCGGGCTTGAGGCCCGCTTTCCCCACGAGCTTTCCGGCGGGCAGCAACAGCGGGTGGCCTTGGCCCGCGCCCTGGCCCCTCGGCCTACGATCATTTTGCTCGATGAACCCTTTAGTAACCTGGATGTGCAGGTGCGCCTGCATCTGCGCCAGGAGGTGCGGGAGGTGCTGAAGCAGGTAAACGCTTCCGGGATATTTGTCACTCACGACCAAGAAGAAGCCCTAGCCATTGCAGATCAGGTCGCCGTCATGCGCCAGGGACGCCTGGAACAGTGGGGCAGCCCTGAAACGGTTTACACGGCCCCGGCATCGCGCTTCATTGCCAGCTTCGTCACCCAGGCCAACTTTCTGCCCGCCCGCCGCACCTCCCAGGGCTGGGAAACCGAACTGGGCCTCTGCACCCAGGTGATCCAAGCCGACGGATCCCATCCCGACGACACCCTAGCCCAAGGAGAAATCATGGTTCGGCAGGAAGACCTCTCCTTGCACCCCGTGGACCACAATGGACTGCTGCGGGTGAACAGCCGCCAATTTCTGGGCCGAGAATACAAATACGGCCTTTCTACCCCCTCTGGGCAGATCCTCTATGCCCGCCAGCCCGCTGGTCAGGCCGTCCCTGTTGGCGGTCAGGTCAACCCTGTCCTTCCCCCTCAGCCGCTGCGGATTTACCCGATCCAGCCTTGAGGTGAGGCATCGGCATGGAATGTCGTCTAGAACCATGGAAGGCCAGGCTATCTAGCCTTGGCCGTGCCATGGTCAGGATCTTAATGGTCAGGAGCTTAAAGGGGAAGCTACTGGCTAGCGGAGGGCGAGACTGCCCTAACGTGCGGTAAAACGCCTAGACCACCACAGCAGCACACCGTATACCAAAACTAGGTAGGCCACAGCAAGAACGGGGATGATGAAAGTAGTGCTATTCACGGCTATGACAGTCACAACGGATGGGCAGAACGGGGAGGAGCAAAGGAATGTCACAGACTTAACTTAGAGAACCGGCCTAGGTTCGTCATCAACGCCTTACTAGCGCGAAGAATCTACAGGCTCTTCAGGACAGAAAAGCCTACGGAAAACAGCGAGAACCCGCAAAAGTGCAAAAAACCACGCCCAGAGCCCTAGCCATAACAACTAGAACTGTCTTGGGCACACAGCACCGATGGGTTGTAGCAGCATTTATTCACCGGACATAGCGCCTAAAAGCCTAAGAACAGCCTGCACTGCCGCAAACGCGACCAAGACCGACGAGCACTTAGATGAGTCCTAAACAGCCGTTGACCTAAACGCTCAGAAGCTGCCTAAGTTTTAGGATAACTATGGTGAAAAGATAAGAAGCCTGGGCCGCTTACTTTAGAAAAGTCTTACTTTGTATCTTAACACGCGCTTCCCTGCCTGGATGCGGCATTGAAGAAGTTGATAGCAAGTATTGGTTAGGGTGAACACCCAAATTAATCTGTCCTCTAGGATTAAGCAAGAGTTGCTTTTATAACCTGAATTTTTCGCCGTTTTGGGAGGCTACAGGGGGTTCAATCCAGAATTCTGCCCGAACGCCCTTGGCTAAAATGACCGTTCAAGGCCGCCACATCTCTGGGGGTTAGCTTAAAATAACGGTAGACTATGTAAAAAAACGTAACTATATTCGCCTCCCTCGGCCGTCCATGACTTCAGTAACTTCTCTTTTCGCGCCGGTTGAGACCGATCTTGACCTCCTCGCCCAAAACCTCAAGGGGTTGGTGGGGGCACGGCATCCGATTCTGTCCGCCGCCGCTGAGCATCTTTTTGGTGCCGGGGGCAAGCGCCTTCGCCCTGCTATTGTGCTGCTGTTGGCCAAAGCGACCATGGCCAACCAGGAAATTACTCCTAGGCATCGACGGCTGGCGGAGATCACCGAGATGATTCACACCGCTAGCCTCGTTCACGATGACGTGGTCGATGAGGCCAATGTTCGCCGGGGTGTGCCCACCGTCCACAGTCGCTTTGGCAATCGCATTGCGGTACTGGCGGGAGATTTTTTGTTTGCCCAATCATCTTGGTACCTGGCCAATCTAGACAATCTGCGGGTCGTAAAACTGCTGTCTCAGGTGATTATGGATCTGGCTGAAGGGGAAATTCAGCAG
>CAZWNR010000339.1:0-5145 GCA_964635665.1 uncultured bacterium
GGTTGACCCTGCTGGCCTTGGTTAATCAAGTTCCAGAGGCCGTAGTGGTTGCCCTCGTAGAGCGCTACTTCAACCCCCAGGATCCGGTAGCCCATCCCCGCCCCCTCATCTCTGGGCGCGACCTCATCCAAGGGATAGGGTTAGCCCCTGGCCCTCAAATCGGCGAACTTCTGGAAGCCGTGCAGCTAGCCCAGGCTGAAGGCATAGTTACCAGCCCTGGTGAGGCCCTAGCCTGGGTTAAGCAGCGGGTCAAGGGAGAGTAGATCAAAGGCTGCCTCCCGAACGGGGGCCAAAGACGGAGCCTTCTGCGCCCTAGTATGGCCGTAGCCAGTCTGGTTGAGACATTGCCCCGTTAAAGGTTAGAACGTTCCAACATTTGAACGTTGCCTGAATGTCCTAGCCCAAATGACGATGGCTATATCTTTGCACTCTGCAATGGCATACACACTCTATCGAGCTAGGACTTCCATAGCCAGTGAATTCCTTGTTCAGCAATCTGCGTAGCAGCCACTCCAGTCAGGGGCCGGGAAAACAAGAAGCCTTGGGCATAGTCGCATCTCTGTTGCTCTAGCCAAGCAAGGTGGTAGGCTGTTTCCACCCCCTCCGCAACAACTTTCACACCAATACTGTGGGCTAGCTTAATAATAGAATGGGTAATGCTTAGACTGGTGGTCTGGCTGTTACTTTGATCGATGGCAGCAACAAAGGATCGATCCACCTTAAGCGTATCAATGGGAAGTCGATGCAGATAACTGAGGGATGAGTAACCTGTGCCAAAATCATCCACAGCAAGCTGCAAGCCCATACGCCTAAGATGATTGAGAATCTGAATGGAGTGAGCCTCATTTTCCATGAGGATACTTTCTGTAACCTCTAGCTTGAGAGTGTGAGGATGAATACTATATTGATGCAGGGCCTGCTGGATAGTCTTGACTAGACTGGTGTCTGCAAGCTGCTTGGATGAAAGATTAACATTGATCGATAAATCAGGGGGAATAGCAGGATTATGAGACCACTGTTGTAGCTGCTTACACGACTCTCGTAATACCCAATTGCCAATGCTATAAATCAGGTTAGTTTCCTCTGCAATAGGGATAAAAGTCGCTGGACTAATAGAGCCAAGCTGTGGGTGATCCCAGCGCAGGAGTGCCTCAAAGCCAACGATTCTTTTTTCTAGAATAGAAACAATAGGTTGGTAGACAATCTGTAGCTCATTATTTTCTAGGGCTTTTCTCAGATCACTATCCAACTGCATCAATTTAGAGGCTTCCTGATGCATTTTTTCATCAAAAATAACGAAGCGCGAGCGCCCGGTCTTTTTGGCGTGATACATTGCTATATCTGCATCTCGAATAATTTCCTCAACGCTTTGATATTCCAACGAGCTTAAGGCAATGCCAATACTCAAGCTAGGATACAGTTCATGATGATCGATGCTTAAGGGCCCTGCCAAAATAGTTTGAATACGCTTGGCAATGGCAATGGCCTCATCAAAGTGATTTAGATCGTCAAGCAAAACAGCAAACTCATCTCCCCCTAGCCGTGCGATCATATCTGAATCACGAACGCAGTGACTTATTTTTTCTGAAATTGACACTAAAAATCTGTCGCCAACGAGGTGTCCAAGACTGTCATTGATGACTTTGAATCTGTCGAGATCTATGAATAGAACAGAAAATTTATAATCTCGAGAAATTTTTTGACTAAACTCAATAGATTTTTTGACTCGGCCCAAAAAAGCATTTCGATTGGGCAATCTAGTTAGATCGTCTAGGAAGGGATTCTTGATTTTTCCTAGATAAGTTGAATGTGCTTCAATGAGTTCATCGCCAAAAATTTCTCCTTGACCTTCGACAACATTCCTACGCTGGACAAATTCTATAATTTTAGAAATAAAAGTAGGATTTTTGCTGGGGTCTATGTCACCATTGCCATCCAAGTAAAGCGCATGAATATCTTTACCAAAGGTGATGACGTCGAAGGATTTCAGCTGGTGAACCAATATTTTTGATCCATTGACAAACACTCCATTAGTGCTGACTTTACCTTTGGTTGTGCCGTCAATTATCCAAAAGCTGTTTCCCGCAAAATATATCGTGGCATGACTGCGAGAAATTCCTTTGCCATCAAGCCTGATATTATCGGAGTTGCCGCGACCGATAGTAAGACTGGGCTTGTCTATGCGCTCTAAGAATACACTTTCATTTACCTTAAAGACTAACGTGACGACCATCCTTTCACGGTTGAGCACAGCTATTTATAAGGGCTTATTTTAGCATTCGGCTAACGGGTTGAGGGTAATAAAGGTATTTTATTGGTTGAAATCCTTGAGAAAAATTTCTCTTCAGAAGAATTTGAAGCTTTGTCTGAGTGCCGTAAATTAGGTAGCTAAACGAATAGGTGCCTGCGTGAATTACGTAGTTTCGCTGAGGGCTTTGATCGCAGGATGGAGTGACTAGACATTTCTTTTGCTATCGCTGCCCCGGCTTTAACCCCTGGGGCGTACAGGAAGACTCTCAACTCAGCGGTGAGACTCTGTCCGAGCCCTCGCCCTGGGCTGGTCTACCTGTGGGGTGTCTGGTTAGGGCGTTTGCGCTGCGCCTCATCCTGCCCTAGGCTTGCTGAAGCCTCCGGCGATAGAATTTAGAAGTCATCATTAACAAATGGTGGGACTTCCTTAGGCTGGTGTTGAATGGGGGTGGCCTATTCTGGGCGGAGATTTTGCGCCATGACTCACTCCCTCTACATCAGCACCACCGAGTCGGGTAGCGGCAAAGCGTTGGTGTCCCTTGGCATTATTGAACTCATCCTGCGGCGCACCACCCAGGTTCAGTTCTTTCGTCCCTTGGTACATGTGCCGGATGTGTCCAGGTCTACCGATCCTGCCCACCCCACCTGGGATGAGGACATTGACCTTTTGATCAGCCACTTTAATCTGAAGCAAAGCTACGAAGAATCCTACGGACTGCTGGCCCCAGAGGCAAACGATCTGCTGGCGGAGCATCGAGCCGATGAAGTGATCGACACTATTATCAGCAAGTACAAGGCACTGGAGAGTCGGGCGGATTTTGTGCTGTGCGAAGGGTCGGATTACCTGGACGAAAATTCGGCCTTTGAGTTTGGCTTTAACCAGGAGGTGGCCAAGAACCTGGGTGCTCCGGTGCTGATTTTAGCCAGCGCCCACGGGCGCACCATCGATGAAATCATTAACCCGGTGCAGCGGGCGGTGGATGCCTACCTGGGCCATGGCTGTGACGTGGTGGGGGTGGTTATCAACAAGGCCGACCCAGAGCAGATTGAGGCGATTAAGGCGTCGTTGTTTCAGCATTTTGGCCTACGGGGTTGGCTGTTATCGGTGCTTCCTTACCAGCATCGGTTGAGCAGCCCCCGGGTGCGGGATATTGCGGCCCAACTGGGGGCGGAGGTGCTCTATGGTCATCGCCAAATCAAAAACCTGGCCACCAACCGGATTGTGGCGGCCATGCAGTTGCAAAACAGCCTCAACTGGCTGGAACCGGATGCCCTGATCATCACCCCTGGCGACCGGGGGGACATCATTGCCGGAATGCTCCAGGCCCACCAGTCCAGCAGCTATCCTTCCCTGGCGGGGCTGTTGCTAACGGCGGGGCTGATGCCCGATCCCACCATTGCCCGATTGATTGAGGGCATCGCTAACCCCCTGCCCATCCTCTCGGTGAAGACCGACACCTTTACCACCGCCGCCCAGGTCAACGACGTCCACAGCGCCCTGCTGCCCGACGACCGGGAAAAAATCAACCTCAGTATCGAAGCCTTCGACACCTACGTTGACCTAGAGCGGCTGGAGAAGCAAATCAGCGCCGTGCGGGTGCAGGGCATGACGCCCAAAATGTTCACCTACAACCTGATGGAACAGGCCAAGCGCGATCGCCAGCATATTGTGTTACCGGAAGCCTACGATCCGCGCATCCTCAAGGCCGCCGCCGTTTTGCTGAGTCGGGGCATTGTGGACATCACTCTGCTGGGTAACCAGCACGACGTTCAACAGGCCCTCAATAAACACGCCATCACCCTGGATCTGGATCAGCTCACCATCCTCAACCCCGCCCAGAACGAGCGCCTCCAGGATTATGCCGAAACCTTCTACGAACTGCGCAAGGCCAAGGGCGTCACCCTCGACAACGCCATCGACGTGATGATGGACGTGTCCTACTTCGGCACCATGATGGTCTACAAAGGCGACGCCGACGGCATGGTGTCCGGGGCCATCCACACCACCCAGCACACCATTCGCCCCGCCCTGCAATTTGTGAAGACCAAACCGGGCTTTTCCGTGGTGTCCTCGGTGTTTTTCATGTGCCTAGAGCATCGCGTCCTGGTCTACGGCGACTGCGCCATCAACCCCAACCCCACGGCAGAGCAACTGGCGGAAATCGCCATCTCCTCCGCCGACACCGCCCGCACCTTTGGCGTGGAACCCAAGATCGCCCTGCTGTCCTACTCCTCCGGCGACTCTGGCCAAGGGGAAGACGTGGAACGGGTACGCCAAGCCACCCAAATTGCCCGCGAACGCCGCCCCGACCTGCTCATAGAAGGTCCAATCCAGTACGACGCCGCCGTGGATGCCGCTGTGGGCTCCCAGAAAATGCCGAATTCCCAAGTGGCCGGAAAAGCCACCGTACTGATCTTCCCCGACCTCAATACGGGCAACAACACCTACAAAGCCGTCCAGCGCGAAACCGGAGCCATCGCCATTGGCCCAATTCTGCAAGGGCTGAAAAAACCCGTCAACGACCTCAGCCGAGGCTGCACCGTGGAAGACATCATCAACACCGTCGCCATCACCGCCATCCAAGCCCAGGCCGAAAAAAATCCCTAACCCCAAATCCCCCGTACGGGCGCACCGCCGTGCGCCCCAACCCGGCCCTTTTTTCAAAAAGCCCATTTCTAGCCTAAAATCCCCCGTACGGGCGCACCGCGGTGCGCCCCAACCTCAGCCCTACGATTCCCCATGTCGCGCCATTCTCTGACCAACGCCCCCGTGCCCTTGTCCTACCTCGAATGGGGTAGTGGCGAACCCGTGCTGATGCTCCATGGGTTGGCGGATCAGGGTTTGGTGTGGCAGAGCTTGGCGGAAAGCCTTTCGTCTAAATACCGCTGCTTGGC
>CAZWNR010000340.1:0-5133 GCA_964635665.1 uncultured bacterium
GGGCCTAGCCAGGTGGGTGTGATCCGCTTCCACAACCAGGTCAACCCGGCTCAGCCCTAACATCTCGACTAGGGCGACCAGATCCTAGGGTTCTAACGCTGGCCAATGGCCTGTAGGGTCGGCCCGTCCAGAACCCTGGGATCTCTATCACGACGCGGGATTAGGGTCGATGCAGGGGGTACGGCCAGCGTCTACCTCAGGGTCTACGGTGAGGATGTAGGCTTTGGGGCCGTTGGCCTCAGGCAGGGGGTGATCCTTCACTGCCCGAATGACCCTAGCATCCACGGTTCCATAGCCAGAACTTTGCAGCACCACCGGATCCTCGGCCTGGGTTCCATCGGGGTTCGCCAGGAGGCCGACCTTCACCGGGCCGGGGGGCGGAGTGAGGCACACCCGCTGTCGATAAACTAGGGATAGGGGGCTAGGAAGGGGCTCAGCGGTGAGATCGGCTAGACCCGTGGTTTGGCGGATGCGATCTTGCCACTGGGTTTGATTAACGGGTAAGACTTCGTTGGCGCTAGCGGCGGCATCGTAGCTAAACCGCTGGCGAATGGAAGCCGCGAGGCGATCAATGCGGCTTTGGGGCAGATTGAGTTCAGCGGCGTAGGCTTGTAACTGGGCGCGCAACTCTGAGGCGTCCAGGGGTTGGCTAGGGGAAGGTGGTGCCGTGGAGGCCGATGCTGGGGATGCTGATGGCTGGGCTGCTGGGGTTGAACTAGCCCCCGGTGAGGAGGATGAAGGCCGACTTGCACCACTAGCGGATCCCTGGGCTGGGGCGCTGGCTTGAGATCGGGAGGGGGTGGACGACCGTCCAGACTGACGGGGGGTAGTGCGGCTAGGGGAGCGATTAGGGATGGTTCGAGAGACCGAACTAGATCCACCACTGAGTCCAGTACCGGAGCCTGCACCAGGCCGCTGGATCCGCGCAATCCCTCCTCGGGAAGCGGTTGGGCTTTGGCCTGGGGGCGATTGACCCGCTGGGGGGCGGCTCGCCGTCGTTGCGTCATTTTCGTCGGAATCCGCAGGGGTGGCGGGGGGAATGCGGGTAATGGCCACGCTGTCCTGTTCTGGATCGGGGGGCGGAATCACCGCATCCTGGGAGGCTCCGGTAGGCACTAGCAAAATCAACCCGTGCAGCCCTAGGGAGGCCAGCAGCATCGGCGCGATTAGCCGTTTCCATAGGGGCGGTTGGGATTTAGAAGAGGCCGAGGTGCCGCGATTCATCATAGAGACTCAAACAGATTCCATACCAGGTTAGATCACCCCTAGAGGCAGCGAGGCATAGGGGTAGGACAGTCGTCCCAGGGGGTAGTTCGTTCATTCGGAACGTTTTGCTGGGGCTAGAACATCATGACATCGGGGTGGTAACCGTCGCTCAATCCCCGGGTTTGCCGCAGGCGAGACACCCCTGCGACGATGGTCAGGAGCTGGGGGCGGCCCGGTACTAGAGCCTAGGATCCGCCTGCCAAAACACCACCAGCGTCGTAGATCCGCCGGGGCTGACGGGCACTAGGGAGACCCATAAAATGGGCACCCCATTGTCCTGCACCTCGAACAAATCGGCCTCGCAGTAGGCGGTGTCTAGGGGCTGAACCACCTGCCCAGAAAAGGTTCTGGGAATATCCTGCTGCTCCACAAGCTGGATATTGCGGCTAAGGTAACGTAGGTCGGCAGCGGGGGGGCGCAGGGTGTAGCTATCTCGGGCAATGGCGCTGAAGAAGCATTGCTGTTTGGCCGCTCCCCAGCCAGAGATATAGAGATCCCAGATATCCCCTGGAAATTGATCGGTGAGATCAAAATTGCTGCTGCCGGGCGCACGCCCCAACACCCCCGCTGCCGAACCTACCAATTGGGACTGACGGTTGGGGTCAAACCCCGGTGTTGGGGTCGATTCTGCACCGCCCTGGGCGGGTTCCGTTGGGGGCGGGGTATCCGTCGATTCTGACAGCGGTTCTGTCACGGGGTCCGCCACCTCAGTATTGGCCAGAGGCACGGGGGGAGCCCCCGCCGGATAGGGGGCAGGAGCCGTAGGGGCTGCTGGCGGCGGGGCCGCAGCGGGAGATGGATTGGCTGGGGAGGACTCGGGTATTGGGGTGGCGGTAGCAAGGGCGCTAATGCTAAGCAAGTCCACCGCCGTTTCCTCGGCAGCGGGGTCGGTTTCTGGGGTCTCCTCCACTGGCTTGGGAGCAGGCAGTGGAGCCAGCAGCAACAAACCATGGAGCCCCAGGGAAAACCCCAACAGCGGCGCAATCACCTGTTTGATCCAGGCACGGCGCGGCTTTCGCTGCGGCTTCACAACATCCATCATGACGCTTTGTCGGTACTAGGTAGGTAGAACAGATTCAAGGTAAGACCCTTTGTTGGATGGGTTAGCGGAGTGCAACCCAAGCCAGTCAAGGCTTCCATGCATTACGGTGAGGCCCAACGCCACGGGTGCTGTCCGTAGGAATAAAACCCCAGTCCCCCCTATCAAGACATCAGCATTCAGACGTCAGACGATAGCGGGGCTGGGGCACGGGCACGCGACCGAGGGCGGTCGATTAGTCAGTCAGTCCATCAGCCAATTAATCAGGCGGTAGGCTTACAGCACCTCTGCCATGATGTCGGCATAGCGGCTTTCCTCCAGGGGCACATAGCCGGTGTCGGGCACCAGTTCAGGGGCGTTTTCTAGCATGAACTCCACAAACTCCCGCACCTCAGGCCGAGACTCTAGGCTGCTCTGCTTCACATAGAGGAAGATGGGCCGAGACAGGGGCGCGTAGGTACCATCGGCGACGTGGTCAACGGTGGGGGTTACCCCGTTGACGGCAACGGAGGCGAGACGATCCTGGTTTTCGAGATAGTAGGCCATGCCAAAGTAGCCCAGGGCATTTTCGTCACGGGATACGCCCAGCACCAGAATGTTGTCGTCTTCGCTAGCGGTGTAGTCGGTGCGGCTAGAGCCCGATTCACCTACGATGACGTCCGTGAAGTAGTCAAAGGTGCCGGAGTCGGTGCCGGGGCCGTATAGTTCGATGGGGCTGTTGGGCCAACTGGGGTCAATCTGGTTCCAGCGGGTGATCGTCCCTTCGGCGGCGGGTTCCCACAGGGTTTGCAGTTGCTCCACGGTCATGGACGTGGCCCAGGTGTTCTCGGGGTGAATCACCACAGTCAGGGCATCGATGGCAATGGGGATTTCCACGTACTCCACCCCAGCGGCGGCGCATTCCTGCATTTCCGTGTCTTTGATGGGCCGAGAAGCGCCAGTGATATCCAGCTCGTCAGCACAGAACTTTTTGAAGCCGCCCCCGGTGCCGGAAACCCCCACAGTGACCTGCATCCCAGGGTTGGCAGCAATGAATTCCTCTGCCATCGCTTCGCTGATGGGGAATACCGTGCTCGATCCATCTACCTGAATTAGCCGACTCTGGGATAGGGCTTGGGGGGTACCGATCCCTAGTGCCACGGTGGCCGCCACTGCGCTAGCTAGGGCATAGCGGTTAAACTTTTGTCTGCTCATCACCATAGATCATTCTCCGTAGCGGTCGAAGGAAGAAAAATTCGCCATCACAGAGAATACGCGGCCCAGCCTAAGGTGACCTCATGGCTAAGCTAAGGCTACATTGTCTAAACCTCAACAAAAGTTTAAGAAAACGGCAAGCGATACGGATTTAACCCGGCCCCTTCTCTTGTTTTCCAGCGATGAATGTTTTCTCCCAAGGCTCCCAACCGTCGTTGCCCGTTTCGCAATGGAGTGGGCTGCTGTGGCCAAGTGTGGCTGTTTTTGTGGGGTTTAGTTGGTTGCCGCTGAGCTACTACCGCATGGTGGGCTGGCCCTGGATTTTGCTGTGGCAGGGGGCCTTCCTGACCCTATTGATTTGGCTCATCGTCCGGTTGCGCCAGTTTCAATGGCCTTTCCATCCCTTGGGCCACGGGTTCGATGGTTGGCTGCTGGCGGTGGGAGGTGTCTTGGCCCTATCAAGCCTGCTATCGCCCTTCCCCCGTGTAGCGCTGTTGAATGCTAGCTTGGCGGTAACCTATGGCCTGGGGATCTATGCCTACCGCAACTGGGTAGATCGAAGTTGGCTGACGCGGCGGCGGCTGGGGCTGGGCTTGGTGATGGTAGCGACGGGGGTGGCACTGATTAGCCTAGCCCTGTGGCGACCCACGGCAGATCTGTGGCAATCGCAAAACTTCGTGACGGCGATTCGCAACCATCAACCCCTAGGGCACCACAATTTTGTCGGCGGCTATCTGGGGCTGATGCTGCCCCTAGCGGTGGCGGCGGCATTGTCTCTGTCGGGGATCTGGCGATGGGGGGCGGCGGTATCCGCAGGACTGATCACGGTAGCCCTCTACGTCAGCGGCTCCCGTGGGGCGGCGTTGGGGCTGGTGGTGTGGCTGCTGGTGACTTGGCTCTGTGGCCTGGTGCGGGCGAAACACGCTCAACGCTGGCGGTGGGGGCTGATGGGACTGGTGACCCTAGGCGGAGTGGGGCTGGTCTTGGCGACGAATCCCCGGATTCGCGGCTGGTTTAGTACGGCAGGGGCTACCGATGGCCCCACCCTAGATCGCTGGTTTATGCTGCGGTTGGGGGGCAATATTCTGCGAGATCGGCCCCTAGTGGGGGTTGGCCCTGGGGTGATGAGCCGCGTTTCCAACCTCTATCGCCCCATCGAAACCGGGGCCGGACTGGATCACATTCAGCAGTTGCACAATACCCCAGTGCAGCTTGCAGGGGAGTTGGGCCTACCGGGGTTACTCCTATATTTGGCAGGCATGTTTCTGATCGGCAGACTGTGGTGGCGGCTGTGGCGGCTGCCCCTGAAAGCTGAAGATCGCCATCTATTGGGCGGCATCGGCGGCGCATTCTTGGCCTACGGGGTCTCCAGTTTGACAGACTACCAGCTTGAAAACATCCCCATCGCCGGAACTCTGGTGGCCTTGGTCATTCTGCTGATTAGCTTGGCCGATGCCTACGATTTACCCAGGATCAGCAGATCGCACAGTCCCCGCCGCTCTCACCCTGAATCCCTCTCCTCTGGAGAGAGGGACTTTGAAGACCATTTCCAACCCCCCTCTCCCCAAGGGAGAGGGGCTGGGGGTGAGGGCTGGATCGCGTCCCAAGATCGCGTTCGGGGGACAGAAGTCTTG
>CAZWNR010000341.1:0-5082 GCA_964635665.1 uncultured bacterium
GCCCCTAGCACCGCAGAACTCACCCCGGTTAAGTTCACCCTGTCCTGGCTGTTCCAAGGGGTAGATGCCCCCCTCGCCATTGCCCTAGAGAAGGGCTACTTTGCTGAAGAAGGCCTGGATGTCACCTTCGAGCGTGGCTTTGGGTCTGCCGATTCCATCACCAAGGTTGCCGCTGGGCAGTACGACATTGGTGAAGGGGACATGTACTCGATGATGGAATTTAACGAGAAAAACCCCGATCAACAACTGGTGGCGGTGGCCATCAAGTTCAACCGCTCCCCCTTTGTGATTGTCACCAAGGGGGATTCCGAATTTAGTGAACCCGCCAAACTGGGTGGAGCCAACTTGGCGGCTCCGGCAGGGGATGGCCCTCGTCGGCTGTGGCCCGTGCTGGCGAAGGAAGTGGGCGCAGACCCCAACAGCGTGGAATGGACCAACGTAGAACCCCAGCTGCGGGAGAGTATGCTGGCCCAAAACAACGCAGACGGCATCTCCTGCTTCTCCATCTCCTGCCTGCCTGTGCTTAACCAAAAGCTAGGGTTACCCCAGGAAAACCTCAATGTCTTCTACTACAACGACTACGGCCTTGACCTCTACGGCAACGCCCTCATTGTCCGCAAAGACTTCCTAGAGGCCAATCCTGAGGTGGTGCGGGGCTTTGTGGCCGCCTATATTAAGGGCCTAAAAGACACCCTGGCCGACCCCGAAGCTGCCCTAGCCGTGGTCACCGAGTACGCCGATGACGAACTCTTTGATACCGCCATCGAAACCGAGCGGATGCAAATTGCCGTAGATCGTCTGTACACCGGGCCAGAAACCGCCACCATTGGTCTAGGTGGCGTGGATCCCAAGCGTCTAGAAACCACCATTGCCCAAGTGGCCGAAGGCTTTGGCCTCACCACCGTGCCCAGCGTGGAGGACGTGTTTGATCCCAACTTCCTGCCGCCCCAGGAAGATCGGATGCTGTAGGCGAGGACGCCCTAGGCGTCCAACGATAGCGGTAGGATGCGGTTAGGCGTAGGCGTCGCGCATCATTCTAAAAAGCTTCGATACTCAAAGGCTTCGATAGCTGAAAAGTTTCGATGCGCGACGCTAACCCTAGCTCCCCCTGCCGTTTGACCCTTTTTTGACCCTTTATGAATACCCCTTCCCTAGACGCCATTCATCTCACGGGCATTCGCGCCTACGGCTACACGGGAGCCTTGCCAGAGGAAAACGTGCTAGGTCAGTGGTTTGAGGCCGACATTACCCTTTACCTCGACCTATCCCGACCCTGTAAAAGCGATCATCTGCCCGACACCCACAACTATTGCACCGTCGTCGAGCAAACCCAGCGCATCATTCGCGAACAGCGCTTTGCCCTGATTGAGCGCCTAGCCGGAGAAATTGCCCAAGCCGCCCTAGTGACGGATGATCGACTGCATCGGGTGCGGGTGAAGGTGACTAAGCCCACGCCCCCAATTCCCGACTTTAGCGGCCAGGTGGCGGTGGAAATTACCCGCGATAGAATGCAACCATAACCACAGACTTTTGCTCCTTAAGCCCCGACCCATGGCCGCTCCCCATCCCCTGCGCGACGAAATTGCCCGAATGCCCGATTGGCTGCGCCGCCCCATTGGCAACGCCAGCCAAATTTCCACCGTGCAGCGGATTATTAAAGAACGCCAAATCCACACCATCTGCGAAGAGGGCCGCTGCCCCAACCGGGGAGAATGCTACGCCAACCGCACCGCCACCTTTTTGCTGATGGGGGCAGTCTGCACTAGGGCCTGCGCCTTTTGCCAGGTAGACAAGGGTCACGCCCCTATGACCCTCGACCCCCACGAGCCGGAAAAAGTCGCAGAATCTGTGCGACTGCTGGGGCTGCGCTACGTAGTGCTCACCTCCGTGGCGCGGGATGACCTGCCCGACCATGGCGCGAGCTGGTTTGTGAAGGTGATGGACACCATTCGCCAGGTCAACCCCGACACCGATATCGAAGTGCTTACCCCCGACTTTTGGGGCGGCCTGGGCGGCGAAACGGCCCAGGCCGAACGGGTACGCACCGTCGTGGCGGCCCAGCCCGCCTGCTACAACCACAACCTAGAAACCGTAAAACGTCTGCAAGGGCCCGTGCGGCGAGGGGCCAAGTACGACCGTTCCCTGCGGGTGCTGTCTTTGGTCAAAGAAGCGAATCCTGAGATCCCCACAAAATCGGGCCTGATGGTGGGCCACGGCGAAACCGAAGCGGAACTAATCGAAGCCATGGCCGACCTGCGGCAAGTGGGCTGCGACCGCCTCACCCTAGGGCAGTATATGCGCCCCTCCCTCGACCACCGCCCCGTAGATCGATACTGGACACCGGAAGAATTCGACCGCCTCGGTGACATTGCCCGCGAAATGGGCTTCTCCCACGTCCGATCCGGCCCCCTGGTGCGCAGTTCCTACCACGCCGGAGAATCGCCCTGAACAGGAATGGCCTGTCTATCTACCGATAAGATACGTTGGAGGTGAAGCTAACATGGCGATTAGCATGATCGATTTGCCAATGAAGGACATCACTGAGTTTTGTCGTAAATGGCAGGTGACGGAATTTGCCCTCTTTGGTTCGGTGCTAAGGGATGACTTTCGATCTGATAGTGATATTGACGTTCTGATTAGTTTTTCGCCCAATAGCCAACGGGGTTTAACTGAAACGCTGCAAATGCGTGATGAGTTACAAGTCATTTTTAAGCGCAAAGTAGATTTCATTGTAAAAGCTGCTATCGAACGCAGTGATAATTGGCTAAGGCGTCAAAATATTTTGGAATCAGCTCAGATTATTTATGCTGCGTAACCAAGAATCGCTGATCGATATCACCAATGCTATTAGGCGAATTTTGCGCTATGCCCATGGGGTCAGCAAGTCAGAGTTAGAAATCAACGATGAAAAATTGTCAGCCATCCTCTATCAGATCACCATTATTGGCGAAGCAACCAAACGAATTTCTCAGGAGTTTCGTCAGCAGCACCCAGAAGTACCGTGGCAAGAAATGGCAGGAATGCGAGATGTAATTGTCCATGAATACGATCAACTTGATATCGCTGTAATATGGGACGTGGTTGACCACAAACTGCCAGAGCTTCTGAATTTAATTGATCCTTTGATTTGAAGAATAGTGGGTTTCATGGGAATGTATTGCATCTCAAAGATCCCCCCTACCCTCTTTATTAAGGGGGGTAAAAGTTGAACCTTAAATAGCGAGAATCTAGGGGTATTCTGAGCTAAGTAAATGTGTACTTCACTGATGTTGTGTACCTCACCAAACTGAGAACCGCTATATGTCCCAACCCTGGCGGCTGATTCCTCCCATGGTGGCCCCCGGTGCCCTGCACATGGCCATCGATGCCTGGCTGCTAGAGCAGCACCTCCACCACGGCCATCCCCCCGCCCTGCGGTTTTATACCTGGGATCCGCCCGCCATTTCCCTGGGGTTTAGTCAGCGGCGCAACCTGCCGGAACATTGGTATGGCCTCACCTGGCGGGGGCAGCCCGTTGACCTTGTGCAGCGGCCTACTGGGGGGCGGGGGGTGTTGCACCAGGGCGACCTCACCTACGCCCTAGTCACCTCCGGCATCCTCGGCAACCGAGAGCAGGTCTATCGCCACCTGTGCCAGTTTCTCATTCAGGGCTGGGGGCAGTTGGGCGTTGATCTCAACTTCGGCCACGCCACCCGTCCCGATTTAGCCTCTGCGAACTGTTTTGGACTTTCTACCGCCGCCGATTTGGTCACGTCCACAGGGCTAAAGTGGATTGGCAGCGCCCAACTGCGCCGGGGGGGAGGCATCCTTCAGCATGGATCTATGCGGCTGAATCCAGACCCAGATTTGTACGAACAGGTCTTCCAAACCCCAGCCCCCGCGACGGATTCGCTGCCCCCGTTGCCCGCTACCGATCCCATCATCGATACCCTCACCCAGACCGCTGCTACCTGTTTTGGCTGCACCTTCATGCCACAACCGCTGAGCGATGCAGAACTCGCCGCCATTGATCGATCAACCGCTGCTTTGGCGGCTCCCAATGCCTAGGAGATGCCTTGCAGATGGTAGCGGTTCTTGGTTTAGTGAGGTACAAATTTTTGGGGCTTCAGATCCCCCAGATTCTATCGGTAGTAGATCCCCCCAGCCCCCTTAGTAAGGGGGCTGGGGGGATCTTGTTTGGAATTAGGCCGAGGTGGAGGTGAGGCTGAGGTCGGGGCGCAGGCTTTCGGCTCCGCGCAGGTAGGCGTGGGTGATGGCGGGGTGGACGATGGGCAACTGCACATGGAGCAACACCCGGATGCAGTAGGGCAAACTGCCTTCCACATGCATGTGCTGCACATCCAGTAGGGCCACGCTATCCCAGCCGGGACGGCGACGGGCGACGGCGGCGGGAAAAATGGCGTCGAGATCGCGCGTGACGGAAAAGGTGGCGCTGATGATGCAGCAGGGATCGAGCTGATTACGGCTCTCTAGGGCATCAAGAAGCTCGGTTACTGCCTCTGCCATGGCCGCTTCGGTGTTCTCTGTTACGGTCACCGCTCCCCGAATTGCCCAGGTTCGCCAGTCCACGCCCTATCCTCCAGGATGTCAAAGTAAGTGAATCAATACAGGTTATGGGGTTAGGCCTACCGAACCTGCCACTGTGGATCAAGTTGGTGAAGGCCCAGCGCCCATATTAGCGAATCTTGCTGTTTCCCATCCTACCAAGGGGCGTCATCCTTGGGAAAAGGGCGGTGAAGAACCGCAGGGGGACTGACCTAGGGGCGGTAGAGCCACAGGGGTAGGCCGCTGGTAGATTGCTCGAAGGCGATCCAGTCGAGGGTGGCGCTAACCGTACTGGGGGAAAGACCCGCTGCGGCTAGGGCTGGATGAATCGTCGCAGACTGCCCTTCGCTGCTGCCGGGAATCAGTCGCCGCAGGCCACCCTTTTTCTCGCCCAGGGTGATGCATTCCGCCTTTTCGGGGTCAAGTCCGGCCAGTTCTGCGGTCCAGCGGCGGGCCTCTTCTTCGCTACCCAGGCGATCTACCACCCCCAGGGCAAGGGCCTGTTCACCCGTGAAAATGCGGCCATCGGCAAAGCTG
>CAZWNR010000342.1:0-5066 GCA_964635665.1 uncultured bacterium
GTGTCGCTGCGGGATGTGACCAAGCGCTACGGGTCGTTCGCGGCGGTGCAGAACATTACCCTGGATGTTCCGGCGGGCTCCTACACCTGCCTGCTGGGGCCAAGCGGCTGCGGCAAAACCACGACGATGCGGATGATTGCCGGACACGAAGAGATTACCGAAGGCGACATTTATATTGGCGATCTACGCATCAATGGTCTGCCCGCTACCCAGCGCAATACGGCCATGATGTTCCAGAACTACGCCCTTTTCCCTCACAAAACCGTGTGGGACAACGTGGATTTTGGTCTGAAGATGCGGAAGCTCTCGACCCAGGATCGCAAAACACGGGTGGGGGAAATGTTAGACATCGTAGGGCTTAGCCAGTTTAGCGACCGCAAGCCCGCCATGCTCAGCGGTGGTCAGCAGCAGCGGGTGGCCCTGGCCCGTGCCCTGGTGACTCGGCCCCAGGTGTTGATGCTGGATGAGCCCCTCAGCGCGTTGGATGAAAACCTGCGGGTGAAAACTCGCGGCGAACTGCGCAAACTTCAGCGCCAGTTTGGCATGACCTTCATCCAGGTCACCCACAACCAGGATGAGGCCTATTCCCTCTCCGATCAAATTGTGGTGATGGATCACGGGCGGGTGGATCAGGTGGGCACCCCGGCAGATATTTTTTCGCGGCCTTCTTCGCGATTTGTGGCCAATTTCACCGGGGACAACAACATCTTTGAAGGCACCGTTACCCAGTCTGTAGCCGATACCAACGGTCAGCTCATCCAGTTGGATGTTCCTGGGCTTGGTACCCTGCTGTGCCAGGGAGACTATGCCCAGGTGGGTAGCCCTGCCGCCTGCTGCATCAGGGCCGATCTGATCCAGATCAAGTCTCTGCCCGAAGCGGAAGCCAGTGGGCCAACTCCCGCCATAAACCGCGTCACGGCCCGAATTACGGCGGTGGAATTTACGGGCTACATCACACGGGTTTCCCTCGTATTAGAGCGCTCTGGGGTCGAGGTGCTCTACAAAGCCCGCACCCCCGATTGGCTGCAAACCACCTTCCAGGAAGGGCAACTAGTTGCCCTCGACTGGGCCGCCGCCGACTGTATTTTCCTGGCCCACTAGGGCGGAAGCCGTGGGGTTATCCCATGGGGTTATCAGCGTTTCTCCTCACCTGTCGTTCATCAACATAAGTCAGTCATGGGTAAGTTTTCTCGTCGTCAAGTTATCCGTACCAGCCTCGCCGCTGGAGCGTTTCTCACCGCCACCCGTTGCGCCGCCCCATCAGGCACGCCTAATAATCCAGCCCCCGGCCCCCAGGTAAACGCCAACAACGCCAAGGATGTCACCCTGCGGTTAATTGGCACTGGGGTATCGCAGATTAACGAAATTCGCGATAAGGCCCAGGAAGACTTGGGCTTTAAGTTTGAAATGCGCGCCCTCAGCACCGAGGAAAACAACCAAATTGCCATCACCCAGCCCGGCCAATACGACATTTTTGACGGGGAATATTTCAGTCTTCCCCTAGTTGTCCCCTCTGGCAACCTTCAGCCCATTGATATTAAGCGCATCACCAACTACGACAAAATCGTCTCCTTCTTTAGAACCGGAGAATTTAAGGGAATGCCCGTGGAGCAATCCCAGGGTACGGCCCCCTTCAAGGTGCAGTATTTGACTGGGCCAGATTCTAAGGAATTTGCCCCCGCACCCACGGATTTTGCCACCATGATTCCCTTCCAGTACAACGCAGACACCCTGGGCTATCGGCCCGACTTGGTGGGGCGCGAAATTAAAAGCTGGGGCGAACTCTTTAACCCCGAATTTAAGGGTAAAACCTCCATCCTAGACATTCCCCAAATCGGCATTATGGATGCGGCCATGGTGGCCGAAGCCCTAGGCTTGATGACCTTTGCCGACAAAGGGAATATGACCAAGGCCGAAATCGATCAAATCATTGACATTCTGAAGGAGCAAAAAGCCAACGGTCAATTTCGAGCCTTCTGGAAAACCTTTGATGAGTCGGTGAACCTGATGAGTTCTGGCGAAGTGGTGCTGCAATCCATGTGGTCACCCGCCGTGACCGCCGTTCAGTCCCAGGGCATTGAGTGCATTTACGCCCCCCTCGCCGAAGGCTATCGTGGCTGGGGTGGAGGCATCGGCCTGTCTAAGAACCTAGAAGGAATGCAGCTCGACGCCGCCTACGAATACATCAACTGGATGCTGGATGGCTGGGTGGGGGCCTTCCTAGGTCGTCAGGGCTACTACAGCGCTTCGCCAGAAACGGCTAAGACCTTCATGACCCCCGCCGAGTGGGATTTCTGGTACGAAGGAAAACCCGCCGCCGAGGACATTGTCGATCCCTTCGGCAAAACCCTGGCTAAGGCCGGAACCGTTCGCGATGGGGGCTCCTTCGATGAGCGTTTTGGCAACATTGTCTGCTGGAACTCCACCATGGAAGAAAACACCTACCTCGTCCAGAAGTGGAATGAGTTTATTGCCTCCTAATAGGGTTTCTTAGAACATTCATTGTGAGGCCGTAGGGTGCATTCGCGAAGCAATGCACCCAAAACGCCATGCTACGGATTACCCTACCATCATGAGTTTCCGGTATTCTAACCTATGTCTCAAACTTGGAAAATCCTCAAGCCCTATGCCTTGATCACTCCCCAAACGTTAGTCTTTCTAATGTTTCTGGTGTTTCCCATTGTGATGATTGGGGTGGTCAGCTTCTGGGAGTTTACGGGCTATTCCATGGTGCCCGCCTTCACCTTGGATAACTACATCGGCATTTTCACCTCCGATGTTACGGTAAAAACCTACCTCAACACCTTTAAGTTCCTAGGATTAACCTGGCTATTCACCCTGTTGATAGGCTATCCTGTGGCCTATTTCATTGCATTTCATGTGCCTAAATTGCAGTGGCAAATTCTGCTGTTTCTGCTCTGTACCATTCCTTTTTGGACATCCAATATTATTCGGATGATTTCTTGGCTCCCCTTGCTAGGTCGAGAAGGCTTGGTGAACCAGGTTTTGCAAAGCATAGGCTTGATTCAAGAACCCCTAGAGTTTCTACTTTACTCGGATTTTGCTGTGGTTCTGGGCATGGTGCATTTGTACATCATTTTTATGATTGCACCGATTTTTAACAGCCTGATGCGAATTGACCGCAATTTGATCACCGCTGCGGAAGATTTAGGCGCTTCTGGTTTTGAAGTGTTTAAGGAAGTGATTCTTCCCCTTTCTGCCCCTGGTATTGCCATTGGCTCTATTTTTATTGTGACGCTAATTATGGGGGAATTTGTTACGGTGCGGCTGATGGGGGGTGGGCAATCGGCCTCGGTAGGCAAGCTGATTCAAACCCAAATTGGTAGCTTGCAATATCCCCTGGCGGCAGCCAACGCCATGATCCTGTTGTTGGTCACGCTACTGATTGTGGTTTCTATTCTACGTGTGCTGGATATTCGTAAGGAGCTTTAGGGAAAAAGGGCATTGCGATGTCATCCGTCAAAACCATTGACAGAGATGACAAAACCAGGCAAAACTGTTTCTCCAGATAGCTCTGTAGGCAATTGCCTGACTTCCCCAGGTCCATCGGCCCGATAAATTTCGACCTGCTGATCGACAGGATTAAATAACCACCCTAATCGGACGCCATTATCGATGTATTCCCTCATTTTGCGTTGCAGTGGTTCTAAACGATCTGTCCTGGATCGTAGTTCGATCACAAAATCAGGGGCAATGGGAGGAAACCTTTGCTGCTGCTCAGAGGTGAGGGCTTGCCAGCGAGACCGTTCAACCCAGGCGACATCGGGGGAACGCTTACTGCCTAGGGGGAGCTGAAAAATTGTAGATGAGCTAAAGACTTTTCCCAGCCGAGTTCGTCGATTCCACAGAACCAAATCGGCCCCTAGTTCAATTTCTCGACTCCCGCTTTCACCGCCCACAGGAGGCATGATAATCAGAACTCCTTCTGCTGTTTGTTCTAGGGCTAGATCTGGGTTATCCAAACACAGTTGATAAAATTGTTCATCCGTTAAATGAAGCGATTGAAAATTCAGCTCTATCGAAGAATCTAGGGTCAGCATGACCATATCTCCCAGAGATCGTACTCTTATCATACTAGTCATCTCCTGCGCCGTGTGAATTCAATGAAAAAGCGTCCCCTATCCTTCTATGTTCTCCTGGTTTTCTTCTGTTTGTTTGTGCTGTTTCTCTACGGCCCAATGATTACGATTTTTATCCTGTCCTTACAAGGGCCCGATGGAACATTAACCTTTCCGGTGCGAAGTTTCGGGTTTTATTGGCTGGGGCAGGTCTTTCAGGAACAGCGGGTTGGCAATTTTGTCGAACCTTTCCTTCGCTCGTTGATCCTAGGCTTTGCGGTAATGGCGATTACCATCGTTTGTTCTGTACTGGCTAGCATGGGTTTTCGGCAGCGGTTTAAAGGGTCAACGGTAATTTTTTACCTAACGGTGGCCAGTTTAATTGTGCCGAGCATTTTGATTTCCCTCGGCATTGGGGTTGTGTTTCAAGTGTTGGGCTGGCAAACCAACTGGTTTTCCTCTGGCCTGGGGGCGCATTTAACCTGGACGCTGCCCGTGGCCTTTTTGATTATGCTAGGCATTTTTAATCGCTTTAACCCTTCCTACGAAGAAGCAGCCCGTGATCTAGGGGCTAGCGATCCTAAGACCTTTTGGGAAATTGTGTTGCCCCTCATTGCTCCCAGTTTGCTGGGGGTTGGGTTGCTCACCTTTACCTTGTCCTACGATGAATTTACCCGCACTTCTCTGGTGTCTGGACAGCGCAATACGTTACCCCTAGAGATTTTTGGGATGACCACCAACGTTACCTCCCCAGCCCTCTATGCCCTGGGCACATTGACCACGCTGTTTTCCGCCTCGCTGATTTTGGTAGCCTATTTTGCCTATCGTGCCATCGCCCAGCGCCAGCGCACCTAAGTTCTAGGCTGAAGTTCTAAGCTGGCTGTCCTTGGGGGCAAGGGAGGCCTGCTACAACAGGGGCAGAGGTTTTAGACTCAATCCCGTAGCGGATGTCAGGTGATTGAAGTCCGTTGCGAGGCCCCCTGTCCC
>CAZWNR010000343.1:0-5054 GCA_964635665.1 uncultured bacterium
GCCGAAGCCGAAGCCCAGGCGGCCATCCTCAAGTCTCGTCTAGCGTTGCTGTAGAACCCTGCCCTAAAACCCTGGTTTCTGCGTTGCTATTCTGGCAATATGACCAACCTTCTAGGCAAGAAACCGGGGATCCGGGGGATCTGGTCACTATAGCCGTAGCCCGTCTAGTTGAGACATTGCTTCTTTCAAGGTTAGACCGTTCCAACGTGTAAACGTTATCTGAATGTCCTAGCCTAAGGGACGATAGCTGTATAGGCCTAACCCGCACTGAGGTGTTTACGCAAGCTGGGCTAACTTTTCCTTGAGGCTGTTTCAAACTGGGCTAGGTAATAGTCGATGCGCTGGCGGGTTTGGTCGGCGGTGAGGGACTGTGTCCAGTATTCTACCATGGCATGACCAAAGGCCCAGGCGGCGCGGTCGGGGTGGTGGTTGTGTTCCAGCAGCAGCGGCCATAGGGAGAGTAAATCAAGCGGTACCCCCGCTGGGGCAACCACTTTGTAGAGGTCGTAGGCGAGTTGGAGTTTACCGATAACGACAGGGAGTTGTTCGATGGGAATTTGTTCTGCCAAAAGGTAGGCCAGGGCGGGGGTACCAGTGGTGAGGGTAGCCAAAAACTGAAGGATGGGGCTTTTGAGGAAGACGGCAAGCCCCTGGGTGGTGCTCATTTGCAGGCGATAGCGCTCAATTAACCGAGTGGCGGCGATTACCTTAGAATCTCGATCCCGCAAAAATCGGGCGAGGCGCAATTCCTGGGTGGGGTCGATCTGTTCCAGTAGCGTAGTGGCCAGAGCTTCGGCATTCCAGGCAGATCGGCCCCTGGCTTGGTCAGCGGTCACTAGGGGCAGCACTCGGTTGCAAAGTTCCCCCAGTTGGGTTTGGCGGTATTGGGTGGCTTCCCGCATCGAGATTTCCTTGGGCCGAGTTCCCCACTGCCAGTTATAGGGAGGCTCCCACTCCCGCAGGGGCCGCAGTCGATCTACCTGCGTCACGATAGCAATGGTGCTGAGGTCGGGTACGGCT
This sequence comes from uncultured bacterium, assembly GCA_964635665.1. Classification (GTDB taxonomy): domain Bacteria; phylum Cyanobacteriota; class Cyanobacteriia; order Phormidesmidales; family Phormidesmidaceae; genus Nodosilinea. Next base: position 1,021 of record CAZWNR010000343.1, read on the forward strand.
GCCCGCATGTCCTGGAGCAGGTCGGCATCCATTTGCAGGGCAGGATCTAAGGCCGGAGTCACCAGCAGCAGTAAATCTGATTGATGGGCGCAGTCTAGCAGTGCTTCACGGTGGTCTTCCCGGTCAGCCTGTTCATAGCCGGGGGAGTCCCACAGGGTGAGAGTTTCCCCGCTGTTGGATTGCCAGTGGTAGGTGCGAATGGCGTCGGTGCTGGGCAGCACGTCTACCTCAGCCAAGTCTGCATCAAATAGAGTGTTGATGACGCTGCTTTTACCTGCCCCGGTGCGCCCTACTAGCAGCAAATTCAAGGGCTTTTCGGCCAAGGTATCCACAGGTTCTGCTTGGTCGAGGATCTCCCGCAGGGTTTGGGTTTTCACCTGGGGTAGCGTGGGAGCGTTTTCCGCAGGGAGGGGCATCCCCGGCAACTGCCCACTGTAGAGGGCCACCGCCTGACGGTAGAGGTTGCGCAGGGCGGCTTCCCGCAGTAAGAGACTAAGGTTGCCCAACAACTGCTGATTAGCCACATTGCTGGCGGGCTGGCTGAGGGTGCGGGCGGTGGCGGCGGCGGGGTTTAGGAACCACTGCGCCCAACCCCAGGCTTTCCAAAGTTTGCCAGCCACAGGCTCCAGCTTGCGATAGACCTCATAACCCTGCACCGCTTGGCCCACTGTCACCTGGCCCAGCACCGGGGAGATCTGATCCATCCAGCGATCCATTTCGTCCACGGTGCCCCGCAGCAGCCCGTAGGCGTCAGGTACGTAGATATTCAGCAGGGGATACTTCACCTCCGGGTGATAGGCATGGGCCACCGCCGTCACCACTTCCCGGCAACGATCCCAAAAGGGGTTCCAGTCTTCCCAAAGGGGTGGATCCGCTTGGGCCTGTTCCAAAATTCTTTCTAAAGCTGCCTCTGCCTCGGAACCTATGGAGGTATCGGGCGTTGCCGCCTCGACCGCCACTTCTAAATCCTGTTCTGCCTGTTTAAGGGCCTCGGCCATGGGTTGCCGTAGAGGCTTGAGCCAGCGGGCCAGCAGCCACCGCCAAGCCACCAATACCACTGCCACAATGGCCCAGATCCAGCTCACTCCCCAGGTGTGGATTTGTACCCCTGCGGCTGATACGATGAACCCCACAATGGCTAAGGGTGGTAGGGCCAATACGATCCATTGCCAGGGCTGAAGCTTAATCATGGCAGAGGTTCCTTGCACTGAGCCTACTATAGCCTTCCTGACTAGGGCCATAAAATACAAAACAGTCACAGCTTGGCTGCGACTGTCTGGGATAGAACGACTTAGAAACGATTTTGGAAACCTCTAGGAACAACACCTAGTAGGCCAGGGTCTCCAGGGTTTCGCGCAGATAGCGGCGCACGAGATAGTCTAGGGAAACGCTATCCGTTTCAACCTCAGAAAGCTCACCCTTCCAGCTTCTAAAGCCGGAGCTGCTGGCAATCGCAGATCGTAGGCTGCTCCAAATCTGGGCGTGATCGGAAAGGGCGCGAGAATCCGCAGAACGAGATACTGCCATAGCTGCCTCAACAACGTCTTAGGTCAATCAACAAAAACAAACTCAAACATTGCACCGAAAGGAGATGAGGTCGGCGTCAGGGTGGGCGGTACCGCTGAACGTTGACCGACTGGCGCAAGGGCTATATGCCTAAGATAGCGTAAGTATCTGAAGGGGCATTGTGCCTAGGGCCACAATTAAGTGCTCAAACGGCCTAAACCCAGGGCCAAAATTCAGGATGGGTCGGATATCCGCACCACGGCTACTTCAACGGTGGTTTCCTTGCCAGCGTCCGCTGAGACTTCCCAGTCCGTGTCTTGATCCCAATCGCGGTTTGTCTGATCCCAGCCCTCACCCGCATGATCCCAGGTTTCTGCAACTGGGGATTCAGCAACCGTATCTTCAGTAACGCCTCCAAGGTCAGAAACCGAGGTTTCAGCAACGTCTTCAAGCACTTCGGCGTTCGTTTCAGAGGTCGTTTCAGAGCGCCAAGGGGCCATTGACTCTGCCACTACCGCATCCACCTGCTGCGCTACACCTTCCGGCTGTGCCAGACGCTCGGGCTGATCGGCTTCAGGTCGCAGCACCTCAGCCTGCACCTGAACGTTCTCCATAATGGTTTCTGGCGCTATCCCCTGCGGTAAATCCAGTGTTACCTCGACCTCTGAATCGGTAAATTCTGCCTCAGTAACCTCCTGGTTTTGCTGTGCTGAGTCTTGGAGCAGAGCGTCTTGAACCTTGGCATCCTGGCACGCAGATATCGCACCATCGGGCGGCAGCACCTCAGGCAGCAGACGATTGAGGGGAATCCCCACTTGGGTAAAGTGGGCCTTGATTTCATCTAAAGGATAGGGCGCGGTGCGCTTAAACCGTTTGTCGGAGGTGGCCATGACGGCCAGAACGCTGACGGGTACCTGGAGAAACAGGTTGGCCATGGCGAAGGATCCTGCCGCTACCGCCAGACCCCCCAGGCGACCCCAGGGGGCAAAGGGGGTGATGTCCGAAGCCACAACTGCCCTAGGGTAAATTTCCCAGAGGAGCCACACCAGCGGTACCGGGGCCGCGATGGCCAAACCCCTTACCCAACCTTGCTGGAAGAGGGTGAGCAACCGCCGCTGATCATCACTCAGGGCAGTGGATTTTAGGGTCAGTGCTAGCAGACTAAAGATGTAAAAAGGTCGCCCGATCTGCATCCACAACACGGGAGAAACCCCTAGCAGAGTGAGCAGGGCCAACTCTAAACCTGACCATTGGGGCGAACCCGCCGCTAAACCCAAAGCACAGATCGCCAGCCATAGAGGCACGGTGGCGATGCCAGCAAGGTGTACCCAGAGGTATGGGTCGTAGCGGTGGGTAGCCATAGGTCTAGGTCATTGCTAAGGTACGGCGCTTGGTCACCATGCGGAAGGCGTCGATGATGTCGCCCTCTTTCCAGTCGCTGAAGTTGTCGATGCCGATGCCGCACTCGAACCCAGCGGCCACTTCCTTGGAGTCCTCTTTCATCCGCTTGAGGGAGTCGAGTTTGCCGGTATAGACCACCTCACCACCGCGCACCACCCGTAGGTTGCAGTTTCGGGTTACTTTACCCGACAGCACATAGCAACCTGCCACAGCGCCCTTGCGGACAGGGAAGACGGCTCGTACCTCCACTTGGCCCAGGGTCTCTTCGACCATTTCTGGGTCAAGCAGACCTTCCATGGCCCCTTGAATGTCGTCTAGTAGGTTGTAGATCACATCGTAGTCGCGCACGTCTACGCCTAGGCGATCCGCCGACTGACGGGCACCAGGGGCTAGGGTGGTGTTAAACCCGACAATCACGGCACCGCTAGCAGCAGCCAGGTCAACGTCGGTTTCGCTAATTTCACCCGGTGCGGCCAGCAGCACCCGGATCTGCACCTCATTCTGGGGCAACTGTTGCAGGGCCGCGAGGATAGCCTCGATGGAACCCTGCACGTCGGCCTTCAGCAGCAGGTTGAGATCCTTGAGATCTCCTTCCTGGACTTGAGCGGAGATGGTGTTCAGGGTGACTCGGCGAGAGGCCATGGCCTGCTGGAGGCGAGACATGCGCTGCTCAGACATGCGCTTGTCGGCCACCGCCCGCGCCGTCTTCTCGTCGGGATAGACCTCAAACTCATCCCCAGCGGCGGGAACATCATTTAGGCCCAGCACCTCCACAGCGAAGGAAGGCGTGGCCTTATCCACCCGCTGCAGTCGGTCATCCAGCATGGCCCGCACTTTACCCAGCACGGGGCCAGCCACCAGGGAATCGCCCACCTTCAGGGTGCCGTTCTGCACCAGCAGGGTAGCTACAGGGCCACGGGCCTTGTCTAGGTTGGCTTCGATGACGGTACCCCGGGCTCGTCGGTCGGGGTTGGCATGGAGGTCTTCCACCTCAGCCACTAGCACAATCATCTCTAGCAGGGTGTCGAGGTTTTCGCCGGAGAGGGCGCTAACAGGCACCATAATGGTGTCGCCACCCCATTCTTCGGGCACCAGGCTGTGCTCCATTAGCTCCTGCTTCACCCGGT
>CAZWNR010000344.1:0-5047 GCA_964635665.1 uncultured bacterium
TGGGCATATTCAGCACCAGTTCTGGATCCACAATGGCCATGTTGGGCGTGAGGGCATAGTCCGCCAGGGGATATTTAATCCCGGTGCGTTCGTCCGTCACCACGGCGAAGGGGGTCACTTCCGACCCGGTTCCGGAGGTAGTGGGGATGGCGATCATCATGGCCTTTTGCCCCAGTTCCGGCAGGTCATAGACCCGCTTGCGGATGTCCATGAACCGGGTGGCCAACCCCTCAAACTCAATTTCGGGGTGTTCGTACATCATCCACATCACCTTGGCCGCATCCATGGGCGAGCCGCCGCCAAAGGCAATGATCACGTCGGGGTTGAAGGTGTTCATCACCGCCAGACCGCGCTGCACCGTAGCCAGGGAGGGATCCGGTTCGACGTTGTAGAAAATGTCGTACTTAAGGCCAACGTCTTCTAGCACTTCCTCTAAGCCCTTGGTCATACCCAGGTCGTAGAGGGGTTTGTCGGTGACGATGAAGGCCCGCTGCTTACCCGCCAGCTCCCGCAGGGCCACGGGCAGACAGCCGTACTTGAAGTAGACCTTGGGCGGCACCCGGAACCACAGCATATTTTCCCGCCGTTCGCTGATGGTCTTGATGTTGAGAACGTGCTGCACCCCCACGTTTTCGCTGACGGAGTTGCCGCCCCAGGTGCCACAGCCCAGGGTCAGCGACGGATCCAGGCGGAAGTTGAACAGGTCACCAATCGCCCCCTGGGAGGCGGGGGTGTTGATCAGCACACGGGCGGTTTCCACCTTGTGTTCAAATTGCTGGATATGGGTGTGGTTGTCGGGGGCGGTGTAGAGCACGGCGGTGTGGCCCCGTCCGCCGAAGCTAATCAGGGCTTGGGCCTTGTCCACGGCATCCGAAAAGTCCTTGGCCCGATACATGGCCAGGATGGGGGAGAGCTTTTCAAAGGCGAAGGGTTCTTCAGTGCCGATGGTCTCCACCTCGCCGATGATCACCCGTGCCGTGGGGGGAATAGTGATGCCCGCCAGTTCCGCCAGTTTTTGGACGGGTTGGCCCACAATCGCGCCGTTCAGGTGGCCGTCCTTGAGGATAATCTGCCGCACTTTGTCCAGTTCTTCGGGGTTCAGCAGGTACGCGCCCCGGTCAGCAAACTCCTGACGCACGGTGTCGTAGACGGCTTCTTCCACCACCACGGACTGCTCGCTGGCGCAGATCATGCCGTTGTCGAAGGTTTTGCTGAGCAGAATGGAGGACACCGCCATTTTCAGGTGGGCCGTGGCGTCGATCACCGCCGGGGTATTGCCCGCCCCCACCCCCAACGAGGGATTGCCCGACGAGTAGGCCGCCCGCACCATGCCGGGGCCACCCGTGGCCAAAATCAGGCTGATGTCCCGGTGCTGCATCAGGGCTTGGGAGAGGGGCACCGTGGGTTCGTCAATCCAGCCGATGATGTCCGCTGGAGCCCCCGCCGCCACCGCCGCATCCAGCACCACCTTGGCGGCGGCAATGGTGCAACCCTTGGCCCTAGGGTGGGGCGAAAAGATAATGCCGTTGCGGGTTTTCAGCGCCAGTAGGGCCTTAAAGATGGCCGTTGAAGTGGGGTTCGTGGTCGGTACAATCCCCGCCAGCAGCCCCACAGGTTCGGCAATCTTCTGCATCCCAAAGGACTTGTCCTCCTCCAGCACGCCGCAGGTTTTTTCGTCTTTGTACTTGTTGTAGATGGATTCTGAGGCGAAGTGATTCTTGATCACCTTGTCTTCCACCACCCCCATGCCCGTTTCTGCAACCGCCGCCTTCGCCAAGGGAATGCGGGCCATATTCGCCGCTAGGGCCGCTTGCTTAAAAATGTGATCGACCTGGGCTTGAGTAAATTCAGCATACTGTTGCTGCGCCGCCTTCACACGGGCAATCAACGATTCCAGTTCTTCGAGGTTAGTAATCGACATAGCAAAATCCTGGAGAGAGCAGCAGAAAGAACGTCTAAACTATCGAGCAACTATGCGGCAGAACCGAAGCAATCATTCACGAAATCATCGACCACTGATCGATGCAATCTAGGGTTGAATCGTTTGAACCATAGCAACAATAGCTAAGGCGAGGGGTGCGCATTGGGCAACCATCGCAACCCTCATCAACTCACTTCCCTTGCATCCTAGAAGCGGCTTCCTTGATCTAATTGATTTCATCCCTCTTTTCTTAACCTTTGGGATATTGACGTTATGAAACGATGTATATCTTGCGGCGCAGATTCGATAGATTTAACCCAGCCTTAGTGCCGAGTTGACGATCTAGGCTATCAACCTAATTTGTCCGCAATACAGGGGTTTCAGGGGTATAGCGAGGGACGAATACCATCAAAAAATTGGCTCACGCTTGTGTCAACTGTTAAGTAACTGAGTACCACGGGCTACAGACATAACCGAATCATCTCCGTTAGATCGGGGCTATGATCATCGATCAATTCATCACGGATCGTAACGAGTTGAAATTATTTTTTAAGGAGAAGGCGGGTGCTGAATTTTCTCAACGACCTCCTATGGGGTAAAGTACTGATTTTTGTGCTGGTGGCGGTGGGTCTGCTGTTTACGGTGGCCTCTCGGTTTGTCCAGTTTCGCTACTTCGGTAAAATGTTTTCTATTCTGGGGCAGTCCACCCATCGCGAAGAGGGGCACCTCAGTTCCTTCCAGGCCCTTGTCCTCAGCGTGGCCGGACGGGTAGGGGCGGGCAACATTGCCGGGGTGGCGGTGGCCATTACCCTAGGTGGCCCTGGGGCTGTTTTTTGGATGTGGGCAATTGCCCTGGTTGGCATGGCCACCAGCTTTTTTGAATGCACCCTGGCCCAGGTCTTCAAGGTGGCCGAACCGGACGGTACCTATCGCGGTGGCCCCGCTTACTACATTCACCGGGGCCTGGGCAACCGCTGGCTGGCGAGGGTATTTTCCGTGCTGTTGCTGGTTACCTTTGGCCTAGGGTTTAATGCCCTCCAGTCCTACACCGTGGCCACGGCGGTCAACGAGACCTTTGGCCTGCCCACCGCCATCACCGGGGTCGGGCTTTTGGTGCTGCTGGGGTTGATTATCTTTGGCGGCGTGAAACGTATTGCCGAGGTCAGCGAATTTGTCGTGCCGATCATGGCCCTGGGCTACTTTGCCATGGCCCTGTTTGTGATGGCGACTAACCTTAGCGAAATTCCCGCCGTTTTTGGGCTGATTTTTTCGAGTGCCTTTGGCCTCAACGCGGTTGTTGGCGGCGGCATTGGCGCAGCGCTGATCTTTGGCGTAAAGCGCGGCCTATTTTCCAACGAAGCGGGTCTAGGCAGTGCCCCCAACGTCGCCGCCGTGGCCTACGTCAAACATCCCGTTAACCAGGGCATCGTCCAAGCCTTCAGCGTCTTCATCGATACCATCATTCTCTGTTCTTGCACGGCAGCGATTATCCTGCTCTCCTCGGTCTACGAACCGGGCAGCGAGGTGGGCGGCGTCACCCTCACCCAAGCCGCCATGGCCGAACATGTGGGTGAATGGGGCCGCGTGTTTGTCACCCTAGCCCTGTTGCTGTTTGCCTTCACATCCATGATTTACAACTACTACCTAGGGGAAAACAGCCTCAGCTTCTTCAGCGATAACGACCGCTGGCTGCTAAACGGGTTCCGGGTGCTTACCCTGGCCCTAGTGGTGTGGGGAGCCTCCCAAGATCTCACGACCGTCTTTGGCTTTGCCGATGTCACCATGGGCTTTTTGGCCCTAGTCAACCTGTTTGCCCTGGTCATGTTGTTCAAAGTGGGCATGAAGGTGATGCAAGACTATGACCAACAAATTCAAGCCGGAATTGCCGAACCCATCTTTGAAGCGGCCCAACTGCCCGGCGTTGATCTCGACCCCCAAGCCTGGCCCAGTGCCCGCACCCCAGAGGAAGCCATTCATTATTAGGACAAGGGCACCCATCAAAGGAATGATGGCTATTCAGGACCCCGGTTTTTTGACAAAACCGGGGTCCTCATCTGTAACCTTACTTCCCAAGTTGATCCATCAGACTTCTAGCCTGAGATTCTTCTAGGGTTGGCTCTTGAGTGGCGCAGAGAGCCTCGTGAAGTCACTACGCAGGGTTACGGGTAGAAGGGCAGCAGGTCAATAAAGAGGCTGGTCGGCAGCATAGGTCACAGAACCAAGAATCGACAGCGGGGGCAAGTTCGCAGAAGATTAGTCCAAAATTAGCTCCTAGTCCGAAATTAGCCCCATCGCCAGGATCTCACCTAGCTAGCATCCTCGGTTATCCCCTCAGGGGTTCGGTATGATAAAACCATGTCATCAACGGTGACATTTCTTTACAACTCTTTTATCCCCTTTCTCCCCTGACTTCCCCGATTATGGTCGCAGAATTGACGATGGCCGCCCTAGAAACTCGCACCTGGCAATGGCGAAATCACACCATTACCTACACCGTGCAGGGCCACGGTCAGCCTTTGGTGTTGATCCACGGGTTTGGGGCCTCTTTGGGCCACTGGCGCAAGAATATTCCGGTGCTGGCCGAGGCGGGTTATCGGGTCTATGCCCTAGATTTACTGGGGTTTGGGGCCTCGGATCAGCCTGTGTTGGACTACAGCCTAGACCTTTGGCAAGCCTTGCTCTACGACTTTTGGGTCGAGTTGGTTCAAATGCCAGCGGTCTACGTGGGCAATTCCATCGGCGGATTGCTGACTCTGATGATGCTGGCTAACCATCCCGAAACTGCTCGAGCTGGGGCCGTGCTGAACTGTGCCGGGGGGCTGAACCATCGCCCCGAAGAAATGCACCCGCCCCTCAGCTGGGTCATGGAAGCCTTTACCTGGCTGGTCAGTTCTGAAACCGTGGGGCCGCTGGTGTTTAACCAGGTGCGCCGCAAGGGCCGGATTCGCAGTTCCCTCAAGCAGGTCTACCGCAACCGGGCCGCCATCACCGACGACCTAGTGGAGATGCTCTACGCCCCTGCCTGCCAGCCCAACGCCCAAAAGGTGTTTGCCTCCATTGTCACCGCGCCCCCAGGGCCAAAGCCCAGCGACCTGCTGCCCACCATCCAGCAGCCCCTCCTCGTCC
>CAZWNR010000345.1:0-5038 GCA_964635665.1 uncultured bacterium
CCCCCGCCACCGCCCTAACGGTGCGGGACTGGGTGCTCGGTACTGCGCCCCTTTGCCTAGAGCGAGCGTAGGGTTAGCAGAGGGGGGTTCCACCGACCGGCTTGATGTCTATATGCCAAACCCCTCTCCCAGGGTTGAGAGAGGAGCTTAGAGCCGTTGTTTATGGCCCACAGAATCAGCCTGTGTTGCCTAGGGCTAGGCGGTAACGACTAGCTGAGGTTAAAGGAAACCGAGTAGATGTTGTTGTTTTCATCACTCTCGCGGATGCCGTTGCCATAGTCTACGACGGCGATCAGATGGCGCAGGCCTGCACTCCAGCGGGAGGCGAAGTTAGCATTTCCGCTGAACTGGCTGGTGGTAAAGCCCACAAGACTGGTGTAGGTAGTGCTGCCACCCCAGGTACTCTCCTCAGGCACTGACCCACTACCCAGCAGTAGGGCATTGGTTTCAATGTCGCTCAGGGTAGTACGGTTGATATCCGATAGGTAGAACCGGATGGTGAAGGGCTGGGTGGTGGTTCGCAGTCCTTGGTTGAGCACGGTGTAGTCAAACTGAATGCCTTCACCGAGGGCCGCGAAGAAGTTAGAGGAAGCGTCCGTTGGAATGCTGTCCATGACTAGGTCGGGCCGATTGAGGTCGGGGGCCACGGTGATAGCAAAGGCTTGCACATTATTGCCCTCGTCGGATTCTGCGACCTGATTGGGATGATCGGCCACCACCAGAAGGTACTGCGCCTCTAGGCCATACTCATCTAGGTAGTTAAAGGTGTGGGTTTGGTTGAAGGTGTCGTAGGTGGGGATGCTACCCGTATCAAATTCGGCAATCAAAAGGTCACCGGCGTCATAGACTGCATCGGTGGACACGTAGATCCCGAGCTTGTTGTTGGGGGCGGAGTTTTCCCCCTGGTTCTGCACTGAGGTAGTTACGGTGATCGGATCCCCCGCAATCAGGGTGGTGGTCGATACCGAAGCACTGGAAATGACGAGATCAATGCCTGGCTTAATTTCGTTCACCGTTAACTGCCGCACCGCTAAGTTGTTGGTTTCCTCCTGCTCAAAGACGACGTTGTTGGCATCGGCGTCAAACAGAATGTACTTCACCCCCGGCGGATCGCTAGAGAGGTAAGTGTAGGTGCGGTTGATGACTTGGCTGGCTCCCCCGGCTAGGTCGTTAATTGTAATGCCGTAGAGGATGGTGTCGTCATCGTCGATCACTTGGTCATCGGAGAGGTAAACCCGCAGGAGGGTAGAGGTGCCCGTGGCTACAGTGCCCACGTTTTGCACCGTGGCGGAGATGGAGAACGTACCCCCAGGAATGATGGCGTTGGGGGACAGACTGGCGCTGCTAATCACGAGATCAACATCCTCCGGTGGGGTGGCATCAATCAGCCGTTTCTCAACGTTATTGAGCTCATTCAGTTCCACCACGGCGTCTTCAGCATCCACCACAAAGAAGATGTTTTTCTGCCCTGCCCCCAAGAGGCGGCCATACAGAATATCTAGGGGGATGGTCCTTGCTTCGCCGCCCGCTAGGGAGTTCACGGTCAGGGAGGCGACTAGGTCTGCGGTGCCTAGGTCTAGGGTGTCACTGGGATCCGTGTAGTTCGAGACATAGATGCTTAGGGTGGTCGCAGGGGAGGGGGTTTCTCCCTGGTTGAGGAGGGTGATACTGCCCACAATGGACTGCTCAAGCACCACACTGCTAGGAATCGTGACGTCGCTAATGGCAAAGTCAAAACTGTTGTCGGCGGAACCCACCGTAATGGCATTGGAAACGATATTATTTGCCTCGTTCGTTTCCGCAATTAGGCCATCGGCATCTACCACGAAATACAGGTATTTTGGCCCGGTGCCGTACTCCTCTAGGTAGTTGAAGGTAAACGACTTAGTGGTACTAATGCTGGGACCGAGGGCCTCTACGGTGGTTGTGAGAATGGGAGTCGCCGTGGGATCAAAGGTGGCGCTATCCAGCAAATACACGAAAAGGTTGCTACTGGCCACGTTATCGGTGCCTTGGTTGGTCACATCAACACTGATGGTCAACTCTTTCCCCACCGTCCAGATGGGAGGAATCACCGCATTTTCAGGGATGAGGTCAACATCAAGGGGAGTGGGCGTGACCACGTTCAAGACTTGGCTGAAGGTGTTATTGGTTTCACCGCCGTCGCTGCCTTCGCCCACAACATCATTGGCATCGGTCACAAAGAAGAGATACTTAGTACCCGGTGCCCCCATGGTGTTGACGTCATAGACGAAACTTCCGACCAGATCGACCGACTCTTCGGCCAACAGCACCTTCGTGTTCAGTTCCCCTAGGAGCAAGTCATTGGCGTCAAAGGTCGCATCCGCTGATAGGTAATACTTCAGGGTGCTAGCTGCGCTAGTTTTAGATCCCTGGTTCACCACCGAAATGGTCGTATTTACGGTATCTCCATCAATCACCGATGGGGGTACCGAGACCCCGCTAACGGTGAGATCGGGCAAGCCGCCTCGTGCTTGACCAATGGGACTCCAAACGTTGTCTGGCAACGTTTCTAGGAGGCTACCGCCATCGAAGGTGGCCCCTTTCATATACCAAGCGACCAGATCCCCCGTTTGATTGTGCCACCACAGCAGATCGGTATTGCCGTCGGTATTAAAGTCTCCTGTGCCGCGTAGTTCCCACAGGGTATTTGGGAAGGATCGAACGAGGTCAAAGCCCAAGATGACGTTATCGTTGGAGGCCACCCCGTCCATATACCACAGGACAATATCGCCCGTAACCTGGTGGTACCATACGAGATCGTCGTTGCCGTCAGCATTGAAGTCGGAAATCCCCTTCACCTGCCATTCAATGGGGATAGCCCCTAGCAATTCGCCGCCGGTTCGGGTGGTGCCATCCATGTACCAGGCAACGATTTCCCCGGATGTGCTGTGTCGCCAGAGAATGTCGCTCTTTTGGTCGCCATTGAAGTCGCCAACGCCAGAGACCTTCCAAGCACTGGGAATGGTATCTGGGAATACTTCCCCGGTCACTAAGGCCCCGGCAGAATTGAGATACCAAACGGCTAGCTGCCCCGCCGTCGGCTGGTGCCACAGCAAATCACTCACGCCATCTTGGTTGAAGTCGCCAACGCCCGACAAGGTCCAAGGCTGTGGCACCGTAATGGTCGGTTCTATCAGCGCCCCACTTTCCAGGCTCGAACCTTCCATGTACCATACCGCCGTTTGCCCCGCCGTGGCATGACGCCACAGGATGTCACTATGGCCATCGCCATTGATATCGCCTCCGGGGATATTCAAGCTACCGGACGATCCATCAGTCGTCATAGTCAGGTACTCCTAGGGGTAGGTGCCACTTACAGGCTCAAGGTACCCACAATTGACGCCTTAGCCATCACGGCCATTACGGTAACCGGGTGGATCTTTACAATAGGTTTATCCCAAGCTTCAGCGTAGCTACGGATAAACTAGGCGGTTTGATAATGTATTGATGAAGCCTTAGGCCCAGGGCTTAGGCTTGGGCAGCACACCCTGCTGGCTAAGATAAGGGACGACCCGCCATAGTGAGGCCATCCCAGAACACTTCTCCATACAAAACTTAACGACTGGGTACCAACGGCCCCCCCGATGAGGCCGCCTGGAGGGTTGAGGATGTCGTTTCCTCGGTCAATAAAGTGCGGATGAACCGGGCTAGAGCGCGTTGGGCGAGGCCAGAGACCACCTGTTGTCCCATGGTTTGGGTTTCGGCTTTCAGCAAAATGGTAGGAATACGAGTGACCACTTTGGTAGCATCAAAGCCCTTAGTGTCCTTGAGGATATCCAGAATACGCAGCAGGTTGCTGAGATCGCTGTTGGGATCGGAAGCCAGGGCGGCGGGGGTATCCTTGGGCTTGAGGCCTAGGCGGCGTTGTACCGACGTGGTGACGGTTTGCAGGGTGTTTTGACCTAGCAGATCAAGGCTGTTGACCAATTCCGACACAATGCGATCTCGAAGAAAAGAACCCCGTTCGGAAAACAGAAATTCTAAGGTTTGGTCAAGCACCTGATCGAGGTCGTAGTCGTCGTTACCACGGGCGTTGCGGAGCAGATTTTCGAGACGGTTCCAGCGGAAACTGCCGTCTTTAAATAGAAGATCCTGTAACGATGACCGTAATTCTGGTGAGGGATCCGTCAGCAGGCGCTTGGCCACGTAGGGGTAGGCTTTGCTGAGCACTTTGAATTCTGGGTCTACGTTGATGGCGATGCCCTCCAGCGTCACCAAGGAACGGATGATCAGGGCGTAGTAGGCGGGTACCCGGAAGGGGTACTCGTACATCAGGGCCGAAAATTCGTCGGTGATGCTCTTGAAATTGAGTTCGGCCACGCTGGCCCCTAGGGCGTTGTTGAACACCTCAGACAGGGCGGGGATGATTGGCGTTAAATCCGTGTCGGGGGTGAGGAATTCCAGCTTCACGTAGTCCCCCGCTAGTCCCTCAAAGTCGCGGTTGACCATATGCACCACGGCTTCGATCAGGCCATAGCGCTGTTGGGGCTTCACCTCGCTCATCATGCCAAAGTCGAGGTAGGCGAGTTTGCCATCGGCCATAGCCAGCAGGTTACCGGGGTGGGGGTCGGCGTGGAAAAAGCCGTGCTCTAGTAACTGCCGCAGGGAGCACTGCACCCCCACGTCGATCATGTGGGTGGCGCTGATGCCGAGGCGGTTTAGCTCGTCGATGCGGGTGAGCTTAATGCCGTCGATCCACTCCATGGTTAGCACCCGCCGCCCAGTGTATTGGGGGTAGATGTGGGGCACGTAGATGTCGGGTAGGTGGCCGTAGAGGCGAGCAAAGCGCTGAGCGTTTTCCCCTTCGTGGGTGTAGTCCATTTCCTCGAAGATGCGCTCGCCGAATTCGTCCATGATGGCGACCAGATCGCTCCGCACACGGGACACCCGGCGGGTGACAAACTGAGCCAAGCGGCGCAGAATGAATAGATCCAGCGTAATTCGCCCTGCCAAGCCAGGCCGCTGCACCTTGACGGCCACGGCCTCCCCGGTCTTCAGGCGACCCTTGTACACC
>CAZWNR010000346.1:0-5029 GCA_964635665.1 uncultured bacterium
GTTCTTCCAGTTCGGCGTCTACTACCTTAGTATCCTGGGAGGTAGCGGTGGCCTCGCCAGCGGGGAGCTGCTCTTGGTCAACGGTGCCGCCGGAAAGTTGCAATTTCATCGCCGCAAGCTCCAAATCCACGTCACTCCCGGCTTCTAGAGACATAAATTGACTCTCTAGGTCAGCTCCGGCCAGTTCGGCAACGGCCTGGGATTTGGCCTCCATTTGCAATACCTTTTCTTCCATGCGCTCGAAGGCGGCCATGGCGCTGCTGGTATTGAGGCTGGCGGTAGTGCTTTGCAGTTGTTCGCTGGCCTTGGCGGCACTGGCCCGCGCCTTCAGCATATCCTTCTTGGTCTTGGCTTCGGCCAGTTTGCTCTCTAGGCCAATCAGGTTGCGTTTGAGCTGATCCACCGTGACGCTTTGGGTATCCAATTGGGCCTTGAGGGCGGTGGCGGTTTCGGCCTGGGTCTTTTTGCGCACTAGGGCTTGACGGGCTAGCTCCTCATCCCCCTTTTGCAGGGCCAGTTGAGCCCGCTGTTGCCAGGTGTTAGCTTCGCTGCTAGCTTTGTCGTACTGCTGCTGAACACGCTTTTGGCTGGCAATGGCCGTAGCCACCGCTTGGCGCATCTGCACCAGATCTTCCTGCATGTCAACGATGGCCTGATCGAGGATTTTCTCAGGATCCTCCGCTGCGCTAACGGCGGCATTGAGGTTAGAGCGAACCACTCGGCTAACCCGATCAAATAAGCCCATGATGTCCTGCGTCCTTAAAACGGTGTATCACGATGTCTTTCCTAGTTTATCGAAAGTAAACCGGATCGACTGGAGTCTGATCTGGGGGGATCGACCGGGTTGAGGCTTAGTCTTGAGGAGTTGTCTCTAGGATTCGTCGTACCAAACGGCGCGCCAGGCCTGTTCTGCCTCGGCGATGGCCATTTCCCGCTGCACTTTTTGGTATTGCTTGCCGATCTTACGCAGGTGGCCAAGGGCGGCATGGAGCTTGCTCCGCCACATCGAAGCCTGTACATCGCCAAATTCTAAGTCTGCTAGGCGCAGGTTAACGGCGGCGAGGTGGGTCATCAGGCGATCCCTAGCATCATCATTGTTCTCCTCCTCCTCCTCCTCCTCGTCTTGGTCATCCCCCAAGGCATCCGACTCCAGATCCTCCTCCTCTAGGGCGTCCTCCATGGCGCTGGCCATAGCCACGATCACACTCAGCACGTTGGGCACAGCGCGACCCCGCATCGGCCCCATTTCCGTTTCTGAGGCCGCATCCAGCACCGCCTCCGGCAGGTTGGGAATCACCTGGGCTTCCTGAAGGCGTTGGTTCACCTGTTTAGATACCTGCTGGAGCGTGTCGCGAATGTGCTGTTCTAGAAAAATATGCTGCTTGGCCAAACGGGTTGGGGTCATTGATTCACCCGTGAACAGCGGTTGGCCAAAAATTTCTGCCCGTTCCTCCGCCAAGGCTTCCAACACCATAGACTTGAGCAAATCGGGTAGCGGCAGGTCGGATCGACCCTCTTCGTCGGAGGCATCGGATGAGTCTGGGACATCCATCTCTGGGACATCCATCTCTGGGGTATCAGCGGTGGCGACCTCCGATTGTGGCGAGTTCTCCTCACTCTTCACCTCTGCTGGTAAAAACCGCAGGGCTGCGTCGGGGGTACCAGCCAAGCTGAGCAGGGCTGGGGACGGGGCAGATGGGCTATCGGCGGCGGGGTCGGGGGAGGATCGACGAGCAGCGGCTTCTAGCAATTGGCCTAGCTGAGTCTGGCCTGATTGCCCTAGGCGGCGCACATCTCGCTGAAGCTGCTCCCGTTGGGAGACCGAGAGGGCCAGAAAGCCTTCGGGGTAGACCTGGGTACAGAGGTGATAGGTGGCCATCACCACCTGGCGACGCACCGCCCCCCCCAGGCTGTCGAGGTAGCCCGTGTACAGACGGCGAAACTCAGAGGCCAGAGTCTCCGTAGCCTCTGTGAGCCGCTCGATATCTCGACGAATGGTTTCTACTGGCCTCACCATGGACTGTGTCTCACTGCCTACAACATACGGTTGACCCGCCGCTCATCGCCTACGTACCCCTAACTGTCCTACGTACCCCTAAATGATCGTGCGCTACGTTACAAATCACTAAGGAACGCAACGCAACGTACCAATCTCTGGGGGGAAGACCGAGGAGGTCTATGGAGCAGGTTAGGATAATTTTGCCAATTTCTTGTCGCCATCCATGCTAATCATCGTCCTCATTTTTGTTGTGGGTCTTGCGCCTGCCTTTATTTCGGCTTATCTCAGTATCCGCGAGGATCGGGCGGGCAAGGGCTGCGACTCCGTTGGCAGTGCGGGGATGCGCAGCGGCCTTGCTCAATTGATGGATGGCAACGACGACCTGCACTACGTCGATGGCATGGGCTACATGATCGGCGACATCACCTGCGACCTCAACGCCCGTTCTCCCTACCTACGCTGTGCCATCAACCCCATGGGGCCCTGTGACGGCTGTAGCGCCTACGCCCCCAAGGTGTTTGATCGGCAGTTTTAATCCGGCGACTGGCATCCCTGTAGGGACATTTCTTTTGGCAAGCAGACGGCCCCCATCCCCTACCCCCTTCTACCTGGGGGCTACTGTTTATACGCATCTTGTTTTTTGCCGTCATACCTGGGAGATCCCCCTAAATCCCCCTTTCTAAGGGGGACTTTGAATCTAGCTCCCCCCTTCCTAAGGGGGGCTAGGGGGGATCAGCTCTAGGCACTAAGCAGAATAGAGACTTATGTATAAGCAGTAGCCCTAGGGTGTGTCATCAATTCCAGCCAAAACCCTTATAGGACAAGCCTTACCATGCCCGATCATGGGAAGCAGGCTAGGGGCTGTAATCGTTGATTCCTGGGCCATCAGCGATTGATTGATGACAGGCCCTAGGGGAAAAGGGGATCCGGAGCATCAAAGTCCCTCAGATTGCATAAACCCCAGGGTGTAATAACCCTGGGGTTGTATAGCATGGGGCCAGCGGACAGAACTAGCGATCCACCGACCCCATGATGATGTCGATGCTGCCAAGGATGGCCATGATGTCGGCCACCTTCACGCCCTTCAGCAGGTGGGGCAGAATTTGCAGGTTGTTGAAGTCGGCGGCGCGGATTTTGAACCGCCAGGGGAAGACGTTGTCGTCGCCCATGATAAAGACGCCCAGTTCGCCCTTGCCGCTTTCGAGGCGCACGTAGTGTTCGCCAGCGGGAATTTTGAAGGTGGGGGCAATTTTCTTGCCGATGAACTGGTAGTCAAAGCCGTTCCACTCCGACTTGGGGCCTTCCGCCATGCGCTTGGCCTCTAGGTTCTCGAAGGGGCCACCGGGGATTTGTTTGCAGGCTTGGCGAATGATTTTTACCGACTCGCGCATTTCCCGAATCCGCACCTGGTAGCGGGCCATGCAGTCGCCAGCGGTTTCGTAGTGGATGTCCCAGTCGAGTTCGTCGTAGCATTCGTAGTGGTCTACCTTACGCAGATCCCACTTGACGCCGGAACCGCGCAGCATCGGGCCAGACAGGCCCCAGGCAATGGCTTCATCCCGCGTAATGGTGCCGATGCCCTCAATGCGGCGACGGAAGATGGGGTTATTGGTGATTAGCTTTTCGTACTCGTCTACCTTGGGCAGAAAGTAGTCGCAGAAATCCAAACACTTGTCGATCCAGCCGTAGGGCAGATCGGCGGCAACCCCCCCAATGCGGAAATAGTTGTTGTTGATCAGGCGCATCCCCGTGGCCGCTTCCCACAGGTCGTAGATCATTTCCCGTTCCCGGAAGATGTAGAAGAAGGGGGTTTGGGCACCCACGTCGGCCAGGAAGGGGCCAAGCCAGAGCAGGTGGTTGGCGATGCGGTTTAGCTCTAGCATGATCACCCGGATGTAGCTAGCCCGCTTGGGCACTTCGATATCCGCTAGCTTTTCCGGGGCGTTGACGGTGATCGCCTCGTTAAACATCCCCGCCGCATAGTCCCAGCGAGACACGTAGGGCACAAACATCACGTTTGTGCGGCTTTCAGCGATTTTCTCCATGCCTCGGTGCAGGTAGCCGATGACAGGCTCGCAGTCGATCACATCTTCGCCATCCAGGGTGACAATGAGACGCAACACCCCGTGCATGGAGGGATGGTGTGGCCCCATGTTGATCACCATGGGTTCGGTCTTCGTTTCAATAATTGACATAGATCAAACCAAGGGTGAGCGGCTAGTTTGAGGATTTCTCTGTGTATCTTAACCCCATTCGAGCGGCTACCAACCCGCCCAGAGGGCAAACGTTTGCTTCTAGCTGGGTTTTCTAACGCTTATAGCCCCCGCCCGATTTTCCCCGAACGAGCCAGGTTGGATGCATCAAGATGTCGTTGACCGATTTAGGTGGGAGAAGCGAAGGCCAGATCTGCGCCGCCGAATCCGAGGAGCAGGGTGGGTTCAGCGATGCCGTAGCCCTGGGCGAAGTCTACCCCCAGAGACTCTAGACGCTGAAGAATGGCTTCGTTTTCCACGTATTCCGCCACGGTTTTAAGGCCCATGGCCCGACTAATGCGGCTGATGGCTTCTACCATGGCGCTGTCGATGGGGTCATCCACCATATCTTTGACAAAGCTGCCGTCAATTTTGAGGTAGTCCACGGGCAGGTGTTTGAGGTAGGTGAAGGAGGACATGCCGCTACCAAAGTCATCGAGGGCAAAGTAGCAGCCGAGTTTTCGCAACTGCTGAATAAACTGCCTAGCCTTCGCCAGGTTGGCAATCGCCGCTGTTTCGGTAATTTCAAAGCAGACTAGGTAGTGCGGCACGCGATGTTCCTCAAATTGTTGCTTGAGAAAATCGATCATGCGGTCGTCTGTGAGGCTGTTGGCAGACAGATTAATGGCGTATTGCCGGGGAGACTGGTCAGCGGCGGGCTGTATTTGATCCCAGTTTTGGAATAGGGTGCTGACTACCCAGCGGTCAATGGCCCCAATCATGCCGTAGCGCTCGGCGGCGGGAATAAAGGCCATGGGCGGAATTAGGGTGCCGCTGT
>CAZWNR010000347.1:0-5023 GCA_964635665.1 uncultured bacterium
CCCCAGCAGTGCAAGGCTACCCTGGATATTCAACTCCGGGGCTACAACCCTCTGCAATGGCCCGATCTCAGCCTCTGTGGCGCAACCCTGACCATCGATCCAGGCAACGGCTTTGAACTGGGCTATCCCCAATAGGGAGGATCCGATGCGGGTGTCCTGCAAGGGGCCATGCCGCTGATGCCGCACTCCCAAGCTGGACATCTATCGCTATCGTCCCTTGGACGTGGATGGGTTACCCGTCACCGCCGACAGGCCATCCCTAGGCAGGTTTGGTCGAGGGGATGACATAGCCATTGCTCGATGGCGGCGGCGGGCTGAGGCTTGCCAAACCAGTAGCCCTGGCCGAGGTCGCAGTGGAGTTGTTGGAGGGTTTTGACCTCCGCTTCGGCTTCAATGCCTTCGGCGATGGCGGTAAACCCAAGCTGATGGGCCAGGGTGATGATAGTCTCCACAATTTTGTGATGGTGGGGGCTAGTCTGCATTTGGCTGACGAAGGATCGGTCGATTTTGAGGTGGTTGATGGGGAATTGGTAGAGGTAGCTGAGGGAGGAATAGCCGGTGCCAAAGTCGTCGATGCTGAGGGAAATGGACCGCTGGCGCAGGGCATGGAGGACAGCCAGGGTGGCCTGGATTTCGTCAATTAGCATACTCTCGGTAATTTCTAGCACCAAGGCCTGAGGAGGTAAACCCGTGCGGGCGAGGATGTCGTCAATGTGGGACAGCAGGCCAGGGCTGTGGAGCTGCATGGCCGCGAGATTCACGCTAATCGTCAGCCCCTGGGCCTGGGGACAGCAGGTTTGCCAGGTGCGCAACTGCCGACAGGCGGTTTCCATCAGGTGGTAGCTGAGGGGCACAATTAGGCCCGTTTCTTCGGCCAGGGGAATGAACTCGCTGGGGGGCACTAGGCCCCGCTGGGGGTGCTGCCAGCGCACTAGGGTTTCAAAGCCCTCAACGGCGGCGGTGGCCATGTCCACGATGGGCTGGTAGTGGAGGATAAATTCTTCGGGATGTTCCAGCAATGACCGGCGCAGTTCCGTTTCCAGCTGTAGGCGGGTCATGGCCTGGGCATGCATGGCGCTGTTGAACACCTCGTAGCTATCCCGACCCTTGTGCTTGGCGCGATACATGGCGATATCGGCATCGCGCAGGAGTTCGGAGGCTTCGGTGTAGGTGCGGTCTCCCATCACAATCCCCACGCTAACGGTGGTAAACACCTCCTGGCTACTGAGGTGTAGGGGTTCGCGCAGGATGGCCAACACCTGTTCCGCTAGGCTAATCACCTCGGTTAAGTCGGCCACGTCGTCCATCAGCAGGATAAATTCGTCCCCCCCTAGGCGAGCGGCGAGGTCGGCGGATCGGGCCACACTGCGTAGGCGGCTGGCCATTTCAATCAACAGTTCATCGCCAATCAGGTGGCCCAGGCTGTCGTTCACCACCTTGAAGCGATCTACATCCAAAAACAGCACGGCAAAACGATAGTTGGGGTGACGGCGGGCGCGATGCAGGGCCACCTCTAGCCGATCCTGCAAGAGCTTGCGGTTGGGCAACCCAGTGAGACTGTCATGGAGGGCATCGTGCTGCAACTGTTTGCGCATCCGCATGGTTTCGGTGACATCGCGGGAGACGGCCTGAAGTTGAACCACCTCGCCGCCATCGTTGAGGATGGGGCGGGTGAGGGTTTCAATCCAGACGTAGTGGCCCAACTTGTGGCGCATCCGGTAGGCCGCCTTGACGGATTCCCCCGATAGCAGGTGGCGCTGGCCCAAATGGTGGCAGGAGGAGGCATCGGCGGGATGCACCCAGTCGCACAGGCAGGTGCCCAGGAGTTCGCTGGACGGATAGCCCAAAATCCATTCCACCGAAGGGCTGACGTAGAGATAGCGACCGTCTAGAGCCTGAAGACAGACTAAATCGGTCATATTATCGGCCATCAGCCGAAATAGGGAGGATTGCTGCTGAATTTCGGAATTGGCAGCCTCTAGGGCGGCCTTAGACTGTTTCAGGTCTTGGACAGTGGCGGCAATGCGGTAGGCCATGGTGTTGAAGGCCAAGACCAGTTGCTCTAGTTCGTCTAGGCGGCTGGGGCGTAGATGTTGATGCAGATCGCCATTGGCAATGGCCTGGGCCGCCCGTCGAATCTGCGAAATCGGCTGGGCAATCCAACGGCTGGTAACCAATCCTAGCCCCAACGCCACCGCCAAGGCCAACAGGCAGAGGATCACCGTGGAGCGTTGGGAGGCCTCAATGGTGGCCATAAAGTCGCGCTCTGGCACCACCACCACGATCAGCCAATCCAGCCCCGCTTCATCGTGGAAGGGCACCACCTCCACGAACTGCCGCTGGCGATTGATCTGAAAGTCAAACTGCCGTGGGGAACGCACATCGCCAAGATAGCCGTTGTATTGCCGCAGCAAAAACTGACTACTGGCCCGAATCAACGGGTCTTGGCTGGTAACGGAATAAAGGCGCTGGGGCTGGCCCTCCACCACCACAAACGGATTCGGCAGGGTAGAACTCGCGACAATCAGGCCCTTACGATCCAAAATGAAGGCTTGCCCATGGTCGCTAATCTCCAGGGTGGCCAGAAAGTCGCTGATTTCGGACAGAAAGAAATTGTTGCCTAAAACGCCGATCAGCCCACCCTCATTATCGTAGACCGGACGGGAGGTGGGCAGCGCCAACACCGGATAGGCATGGTAGGGAAAGACCTCCCCCCATACTGGTTGGCCAGCCCGCACCGCCGCCAGATACCAGGGCCGCGTTTGGGTGTTCCACCCTGGCATTGTGTGGTGGGTGTCTAGCCGTTCCCCCCCATCGTCCACCGTAGCAAACTGAATATCTCCCCCCAAAGAAGGCCCCCCCCGCATCCATTGGTGAGTACCGGGGCCAAGGTTGCTGTGGCCCACAAATTCACCGCTGCGATGGCCGAAAAAGATCGAATCTACCGAAGGGAACTGGTGGGCCTGCTGCAAAAAGTGACGAAAGAGGGCGTCTGCATCCTCAGGATCCACCTGTCCCACCTGGATGGTATCCGCATTCAACTGATTCACCAGATGAGGCGCTGCCAAAAAGTGGTCTAATTCCTGCACAATCTGCTGAGACACCGCCCCCCGCAACTGGCTAGCCACCTGGTTTACGGCCTGTTCCCCATGGCGCATGGACAACCAACCCGTAATCGCCACCGCCGCCGTGATTTGCATGGCAAAGGGAACCACCAACACGACCCGCAGCGGCAGTTGGTGCAGAACACGGGAAACCAGGGAACGAGGCCAGACAGGGAACATGTATCAGAGATTACAGAGTTCTGGCCCTAGTGTGCCTAGTTCTGATACAAAACTAAGACACTGACATCACCTGTAACATCTCTTTGGAAATGGGCTGGAAATGGGCCCTCGTATTCCCCAACATTAGCGGGCTCTGGCAGGCGATTCCTCCGATCCCCGTCCATTCTCCATTAACCGGGGGGAGTTTGATCCCCGGTGGGAGGGGCGCTAGGGCTAGCCTCTGGGGTTGGAGACGGACTGGTCGGGGAGGCTTCGGGATCCATAGCGCCCTCAGGACTGACCGCATCGTCAGGGCCAGGGAATTCCTCTGGATTGACCGCATCGTCGGTCGCAGGATCTCCCAGGGAATCCTCAGGACTGACCGCCCCGTCAGGACTGACCTCCTCCCCAGGGGATACCTCCTCGCCGGGGGCTAGGGGGCGTCCTACCGGGGCAATGGGCTGGTTGAGTTCCTTGTGCACCGCCTCGGTGATGCGGCGAATCAGCTCACTGGCACGGCCATCGTTGTTGGGGCGCTGCACCATGATGGCAAGGGCATAGCGGTTACCGTTGGGGGTATCCACCATAGCCACATCCCCTAGGGCCAGGGCCAGATCCCCGGTTTTGTTAGCCACCAGAGACCCATCGGTGAGGCTAAAGGCAATCAGGCTACGGTTGACGGTGCGTTGCATGATGCTAAACAGACGCTCCCGCGACCGACGGCTGAGCACATCCCCCTGATCCACCAGGGCCATGAGCAGGGCCAAATCGCGGGTGCTGGTGGTGTTCGTGCCCTCCAAGTCCGGTAGGGGGTTGCGCAACACGGTGGACTCTAGCCCCCAGGTGGCGAACTGCTGATTGATCGCCTCCTGGCCACCCAAGACTTCAATCATCATGTTGGTAGCGGTGTTGTCGCTGTGGACAATCATCCGCGTGGCCAAGTCTAGGGCCGTGTATTCGCTGCCGATGGCCTCGTTGGCCAAGGTACCCGACCCGCCCGCCAGGTGCTGTTCCTGCAATACCACCGCCTGGTTCAGGGCCAGATTACCCGCATCCACCTGCTGCAAAAAGGCCACCAAAATCGGCACCTTAATGGTGCTGGCGGCGGCTACGGCCTCGGTGCCGTTGAGATCCACGTAGCGCCCCGAATCAATATCAAAGGCGTAGACCGCTGGGGTGAGGCCTGGGGTGAGGGTGGCGAGTTGATCCAGTTGGGCCTTGAGGCGGGTCAGTTCACTGCTGGGTTGAATGGCGGTAATCGTCACCGCGCCCTGCCCAGGGAGCGTACTGGCATTGCCTCGCTGGGGAGCCACAGCCGTGGTTGTTTCACCGTTGCCCGTGGTCACATTGCTGGGGCTCAATACCGACAGCAGCGTTCCTGCAATGGCCGCTACCCCAACCCCTAAAATCGCCAACCGCACCAGATACAGGGCGGGCAAGGGCAGTTTGGCCAGCCGTCGCTGGGGAGAGAACCGCCGCGTCCGCTGGGTGGTACCTTCCCGCTGCGGGGGGGCCGTTAGGGCCGCTAACCCGGCGGTGGTCGCCGCCGTGGCCGCCGCCGCCACGCCCGCCGCCATGCCCACCGTTCGCCGCCGCGAGTCCCTAGGCCGCATGGGGGTTACCTTAGGGGCAGGGGGCTCTGGGGGCGGGCTAGGCCGCCGGGGCATGGTCACAGCCCCCGATCCTCCCCCCTGGGGTAGAGCGGTGCTGTGGGGGTGCATACTGACCGAACTGCCGGGGACCGAGGGCCGGAACCCTGG
>CAZWNR010000348.1:0-5018 GCA_964635665.1 uncultured bacterium
CCCCGTAGACCTGTCGCCAATTCCACCCCAGCGCCAACAGCGTTGTGGCAATGGCGGGGCCAGAGAAGGCCCCAATGCCGTAAAAGCCGTGCAGTGCCCCCAGCAAATGGGCGGCGCGATCATCCTGGGTCAGGGCGGTGTTGATGCCGGCATCAATTAGTCCAATGCTCAGCCCCAAAAAGGTGCCCGCCGCCACCATCAGCCCCCAAATGGGCGAAAGGGCATAGGTCAGCAGTGCCCCCGTGAGCAGACTGGCCGCTAGCATCAACATCCGCCCCAGACCCAGCCGCTCGGTGACGACACTACTGGTGAGGGCAGCGGTGATGTAGCCGCTAATTTGGCTGACAAACAGCAGCGTCACCGTGGCTGGGGTGAGGCCATAGGTCGCCGAAATCGAGGGCAGCAAAACGCCCAATCCTGCTTCGGCAATGCCAATGGCCACAAAGGCATAGAAGTAAATCGCTACACCCATCCATCGGGACGGCAGGGACTTGGCAATACGCATGGGTCACACTCCTGATTAGCGATCACACAAGGAAACCGGGGGAGGCTCTGAGGCCGAGGGATGCCGACTTGGCTGGGCGCGGTCGAGCTGGGTGAGGGTGACGGCCCCCAGCAGTAGCCCAATCGCCACCACCCGCGCCGCACTCAGGGGATGGGGTTCTAGGCCAAACCATCCCCACTGATCAATCACCAGCGACAGCAGCATTTGGCTACACACCACCGCCAGGGTCGTTGTGGTTAGCCCCAGTCGCGACACCACCAGCGTATTCACCGTCACGTAGATGGCCCCTAACCCACCGCCGCAAAAAGCCCACCACGGCACCTGCCCCAGGCGATCCAGGGCTTGTGGGCCAAACAATCCCAGCCCCAGTAGCAGCGTCAGCGTACTCGCCCCCACACAAAAATTGATTGCCGCCGCCGCAATGGGAGAACCCAGACTTTGCCGCAGTCGGGCATTGGCTGCCGCTCCTACCGACAAAAATCCGCCCCCCGACCCCGCACCCAATAGCGCAATTAACATATCCATGACTGATTACCTCGGTTGAGCCAGCAAAAACAGCGAAACCACCAACAGCCCTAGGGCAATGCGACGATGGGTTGTGAGCCGATGTCGGGGCAACCCCAACCAGCCATGGTGGTCGGTGATTACCCCTACTAGTGCCTGTCCGCCCACCACTAGCCCTAGGGTGAGGGTCGTCCCCAGCACCGACACAAAGTAGGTGCTAGAGGTGATGTACCAAGCCCCCAGCACGCCCCCCAGCCAGCTCCAGCGAGGAGCCTGCCGCAGAGCAGACCAATTGGGTGACCCAACCCGACCGCTCAGCAGCAGCGCCACCAACACCACAGATCCGGTTAGGTAGGAGATATCCGCCGCCAGGGGCACCGAGCCGAGGGATCGCGCCAGTTGGGCATTAAAGCTGGCCTGAATGGGCAACAGCGCTCCACTCCCCAAGGCCAGCACCAAAAATAAACAGATTTGGCAGCGCGAGGCCACCTTTTGCAAACCCGATAACCGCAGGGAAACCATCGTGATATTGCCTCAAAGAAAGGTTGTTAGAAAGCCCTCGCCCCCAGCCCCTCTCCCACGGGCTGCTGCTTGGATACCGATCGGCCCTATCCGTGACTGCTTGGGAGATCCCCCTAAGTCCCCCTTATGAAGGGGGACTTTGAATCCAGTTCCCCCCTTCATAAGGGGGAGTAGGGGGGATCCACCCTTCGGACAAAGCGATACCGAAACTCATGGACAAGCAGCAATCCAGCCAGGGGAGCGAGAACTGGGTCAAGGAGCTGTGGCAGGTACTAGGCCGCGATTTTTTCTTGCCGATAGGAGCCTTGGGTGAGTTCCGTGAGCACGGGCGGGGCCATGGGTGCCCAGTGAAGCAAATACCTAGCTCTTGCCCCCGACACTCGCTGATCGAGGGCAAGGGCATCGGCCAAGTCGCCCCAGGTTTGGCGGGCTTCTGGCAGGGAAAGGCGCTGCACCTGCCCCCCAACCCCAGCGGCCTCAGCGGCAGCCAAGGCCACCTGCCCCATCGAGACCGACTCGCCACTGGCTCCAATCAGCACCGTTCCTGCCGGAGCGTTCTCCATCGCGGCGACATACAAAGTGGCCAGGTCATCGACATGGATAAACGGCCAAGCCTGTTGCCCAGTGCCGATTACAGGCACCGCCCCCTGGCTCTGCCCTGCCTGGGTGAGCATGGCCAACAAGCCGCCGCCATAGCCATAGACTAGGGCCGGACGAATTACCAGGGAGCGCACCCCCTGGGTCGCTGCTGCCAGCACAAGGGCTTCGACCTCCGGTCGCCAGGCCACTAGGGCCGTGGGATTGAGGGGAAAGGTTTCATCGGCCACGGTGGCCCCAGTGTTGCCCATCACCCAAACGCCACTGGTGTAGATGAAGGGCTTTTGGGTGCCTGCCAGGGCGGCTAGCAGGGTTTCAACGGCCAGCCGATCCACCGTGGCCATGGCGGCATCGTTGGTGGCGGCGGTGTGAATCACGGCATCCACCTGGGCGGCGGCTTGGCGCAGGCTGTCTCCGTCGGTGAGGTCGCTGCGAAAGGGCCGAATCCCCGTTGCCTCTAGCCGCTGGGCCGTTGCTGCCGACCGCGCCAGGGCTACAACCGGGTGCCCCTTGACTTGCAGGGCACGGGCGATGGCACCGCCAATGTATCCGGTGCCGCTGGTGAGTAATACGTTCATGGCCAAATCCTTTGGGTGTTGATGAACTCGAATGGTGTCTAGAAGACTGCCCCGAAAACTATCTCGATATCAAGATAGTTAACATAAAGATGAATGTCAAGAATCTCGATATCAAGATATAGTGGCCCCATGACCTTCGGCAAAATCGCCCTCGTCTGGGACGATGGAGGCTGTCGTTAGGTGAGGATGGACGCCACCCATGGACGCAGACCGAATCGACCACATTCTTGGGCAATGGCAGCAGGAGCTACCCCAGGTGGATGTCTCCCCCCTGGCGGTGACGGGGCGGGTGCTGCGGATGGCCCGCCTGCTGGAAAAACATCGCGAAACGCTGCTGGCCGACTATGGGCTGAGCGTTTGGTCCTTTGATGTGCTGGCTACCCTGCGCCGCCAGGGGCCGCCCTATCGGCTCAAACCCACCGATTTGTATGGCCTGCTGATGCTGTCCTCCGGGGCGATGACCAACCGCATCGACCGCATGGAGCAGGACGGCCTAGTGGAACGCCTGCGGGATGCGGAGGATCGCCGCAGCGTGATCGTGCAGCTCACCCCCAAGGGCATCGAACTGGCCGAAACGGTAATGCCCGTACTGTTTGCCAAAGAGCGCGAACTGCTGGCCCCCTTTGTCGATCCCGACGAACTAGAAACCTTTGTGGTGCTGCTGAGACGGTTCCTGCTGTCCTTAGAAGCGTCGGCTTAGGGCTGTCCTGTTCCCCTATCCCTGTTCCACAGACTCGTTAAACCATTCCCCCTGTTCAAGCCCCCAATCCAACGAGAGAACACCCCATGCAATGGCTGAATGAACCGCCCCACTGGGCCCAAACTGAGCAAAATCTCACCCTCACCACCGCCCCTAATACCGACTTTTGGCGAATCACCCACTACGGCTTTATTCGCCACAGCGGCCACTTTTTCTACGACACCATGGCCGGAGATTTTGCCGTAGACGTGAGGATTCGCGGCCAATACCGTGACCTCTACGACCAGGCGGGGCTGATGGTGCGGGTGGATGAGCATCACTGGCTCAAGGCAGGCATCGAATACGTGGACGGCGTCCAAAACCTCAGTGCCGTCGCTACCCACAACTATTCCGACTGGTCGAGGATGGTGCTGCCCCAGGCTCCCGAGGCCTTCCATCTTCGCCTAGAGCGACGGGGGGAGGCGGTGGAGTGCTTCCATCGCGACGAAAACGGCGACCTTCGGCCCTTTCGGCTCACCTATTTTTGCAACGCGCCTGCTCTCCAGGTAGGAATCATGGCGGCCTCCCCCGATGGCCTTGGGTTTGAAGTGACCTTTGAAGACTATGTAGTGCATATGTTCGCAAGTCAATGACCATGAAGGGATGGCTCGTACGTCTAACGGGAGAATTGCTTCCGTTAAAATGGGCAGCAACGGGGGCGACTAACGTTGCGCCAAACCCGGAGCTAGGCATCCCTAGGGTGAGGGCAGGCAGACCGGAATCAGGGTCTTTTGTCCGCAAGATCAGGGATCACCTGATACAGAGGACTGAGTCTAGCGCCTAGGGTAGAAGTTAAGGAGATTGTGCCCGCTGCACCTTTGCGACTCCGATGCTTTTCAAAGCGGTGCCTACCATGGTTGACCCTAGCTCCCTGCCCGGTCGCTCTACAATCCGATCCGATGCCCTATGGGCCTTGGGGAAGGCTCCGATGGCCATGCCTGCCACGGCCTCCCTGAAATCGGTCTTGGCCCAGTTAGGCAGCCCGATGGCGGAGGAGAATAGCTATGTTCTGCTGGTAGATAACGAGACCCTTGTGGGGCTAGTGACCGACCGTGACGCCATCCGTCTTTTGGTGAACGGGGTCTCCCTAGAGGATCCTATCGCCCAGCACATGACCACCCAACTGACTCAGTTGTCCTGGGATCAATCGCTGGATCCGTTAGAAGTGGTAGATCTGATGCGGCAGCGGCACATCCACCATTTGCCCGTCGTGGATGATCAGGGGCGGCCCGTCCGGATGATCTCGGTGGAATCGCTACAGCTGGCGCTGGTGCCACCCCACATGCTGAAGCTGCAAGCGGTGCGGTCTCGCATGACGCCCTACCTCGCCACCGCCTGCTCAACGGATACCACCCTCAGCGTGGCCAATCAACTGGCGGAATATCAAATTACCTGTGTGGCGGTGGTGGATGATGCCGCCGATGGCCTGAACACCTTGATGGGTGTGGTGCTGCGTCGGGATGTGCTGCGGTTTCAGGCACGCCAACTCGATTTGGCCAAGTTGCCCGTGCGGGCCGTCATGCGGGAGGCGCAGTTTTGTCTTCAGCCCAGCGATTCCCTGTGGTTGGCCTAC
>CAZWNR010000349.1:0-5017 GCA_964635665.1 uncultured bacterium
CCTGAGAGATAACAACATGGGGGACACCAAAAGGGAATTCCCCACGGGACATAGAATCTTCGCTAAGACCCAGGGTGTGAGAGTAACCACAGATAGTCCTAGAGAAGTCATCGTGGTCAAGGTGAATCCTTGAACAATTGTTTTACAAATTATAACGATTGTTTGACAAAGATCCACTCTTGACACTTTTGCGATATAGCTAGTAAGCCCTAAATGGACAAACTTGGCCTCAAACTTCACATTTTTTATCAATATCCTCTGAGTAAAAATGCTCAGTGTGAACGGTTGGGCGAAGGGGGTTGTTGGTTGTTGGTTGTTGGTTTTCGGGGGCTAGACGGTCATAGCGCCAAGGGCGGGGCTCTGCTGCCTACATGGCCCAATGCCGCCGAGTCGTCGTCCGTCCGCTGGGACAACTGCCATGCCCCTCCCGGAGGCAAGGGGAGTCAATCCGGATTAGGTATGAGGGGCACAATGGGAGCAGGCTTGGCCCGGTTGATAGTGGGGAGAAGCCTGATCGTCAGGGCTGAGGGGATAGCCGCAACCGTCGCAAAGGACATAATTTTGGGGTTGGAGGGTGTGATCCACCGCCACCCGTTCGTCAAACACAAAGCAGTCGCCCTGCCACAGGCTTTCGCTGGGGGGAATCTGTTTGAGGTAGTTCAAAATGCCGCCCTTGAGGTGGTAGACCTGCTTGAAGCCGCGCTGGCGGAGGTAGGCGGTGGCCTTTTCGCAGCGGATGCCCCCGGTGCAGAACATGGCAACCTTGCGGTGCTGAGCCGGGTCAAGATGTTGCTCGATGTAATCGGGAAGTTCACGGAATGCGTGGGTGTGGGGGTTAATCGCCCCTTGGAAGGTGCCAATCTCCACCTCAAAGTCGTTGCGGGCGTCGATTAGCACCACCTCAGGGTCTTGGATCAGCGGGTTCCAGTCCTGGGGATCCACATAGGTGCCTACCTGATGATTGGGGTTGAGGTCGGGGCGGCCTAGGGTGACAATTTCTGGCTTAATCTTCACCTTCATGCGTCCAAAGGGGGCCGATTCGGTGGTCGATTCCTGCACTGTGAGTGGGCCGATAGCGGGATGGGCTTGCAGCCAAGCCAACAGGTGATCCACACTCTCCCGAAGACCGGCAATCGTGGCATTCAGCCCTTCCTCAGACAGCAAAATGGTGCCGCACAAGCCCCAGCGCTGGCTCTCGGCCAGGAGATCCTCCCGCAGGTGGGGTAGGTGATCGAGGTCAACAAACTTGTAAAAGGTGGCAACAATCCAGGTCATGGGGACGGGACGGTGTGAGAGGAACTTTGAAGGCTGCTTCCGGCCCCCCTCTCCTCCCTGGGCTACTGTTTATACACATCTTGTTTTCATGTCACAAGTCCTCGGAGATCCCCCTAAATCCCCCTAATGAAGGGGGACTTTGAATCCAGTTCCCCCCTTCATTAGGGGGGGCTAGGGGGGATCAACCCTAGGAACCAAGCAGCATAGAGACTTGTGTATAAGCCGTAGCCTCCCTGGGAGAGGGGCTGGGGGTGAGGGCAAGCTCCCCAACCGACAAGAATTTCTATTTTAGGATTGAGACCGCCCTAGTTTACTGGGGATTCGGGGCGGCTGGTAGGTTCCCTGCGGGGGGCGACTGGGTGGCAATGGCGAGCTGCACGCCCTCTAGGGTTCTGAGTTGATCCATCACCGCCACCACCCGCCCGTGGGGCACGGCTTGATCGGCCTGGATAATCACCACGTTGCCCACCGTCGCGGGCAGTTGAGTCTGCACGACTCCAAGCAGTTGGTCATCGCTGATGGGTTGTCCTCCCACCGCCAAGGCCCCGCTGGACTCCACCGTGACCACAATGGAAAGCTGCGGTTGAACCGTGCCCGTTTGTGCCCCCGGCAGCGCCACCGTTAGCCCCTCGTTGCGGCTGAGGTAGAGGCTGGAAATTAGGAAAAACGCCAGCACCGCAAACACCACATCAATCATGGGCACGATGTTGATCTGGGGGGAAGACTCTGGTTCGTCGGGCAGGCGCATGGTGAGGGCCACTGAGAAGCTTGACGTGCCCCAGCCTTGACCCCTCAACGACCAAGCTGGACAGCATACCCTAGCTTATCCTAAGCATTGGAGAGCATTGGAGCCGTTGACCAGCCTTAGCCTAGATTTTGGATTCGCCGCCCATGGCTGAATGGCGATCCCTAGGCGCTGTGGCCGGGATGAACGGTTTGGGTTTGGGGGGCGCATTTAAGGGTCGGTTCCCCAGCAGGATTGGGGGCTGATGCGGGCAAAATCTCCTCTTGGTTGATGGCGTCGTTAAGGATGTTGAGGAGGCGCTGCTCGTCGGCGGAAAGTTCGGATTGCTGGCTGAGGGCATAAATAGCGTCGGCCACCTCCGCCAACAACGCCTTGGACTGAAGCGCTTGGCGCACGATGGCTTCTAAATAGGTAATGCGTTCTGCCTGGGATAAGTTAGCCCACATCATGCTGGGAGCCTCGATATAGCCCTAGAGCTAACGCCGTTGTGTGAGGGCGTTGTCCGTGGGTGATGTGATAAATATCACATAAACTGTCTTTTAAAACAATTCTGGCTAGAGACTTTGTTTGAGGTTGGAAAGGTTAGATCTGAGAGCCAAGACACAGTCTAAATGCCTTGACCCATGGGGCCGAACAGGACAGGCTAGCTATCCTACAGAGGAAGAAGGTCACGGAAATCTTTAGCGTGCTTTAACGATTGATCCTGTCCATGTCCACCATAGAGTAGGCAAAGGCACGACTGGAGAGTCTGTTGGTGAACGATTGAGCCTAGGCAGATCGCGCCATGGCGAGGAGTCGTTCGGCCACCGCATCGGCCACGGGCATCACCGACAGCCGATTACCCCGCCGCACCACCCACAGGTCTTCTGGGGTAAAGGTGTCCTTCAGTTGGTCGAGGGTGATCCCGGTCGAGAAGGTCTCCACATAGCCGACCACCACCGTGTGCCAGCGGGGCTTGTCGGGCGAAGATTTGGGGTCGTAGTACTTGTGGGCTGGGTCGAACTGGGTGGGATCCACCACGTTGGCCTCGACAATTTTGGCCAGCCCCACAATGCCCGGTGGCTTGGTGTTGGAGTGGTAGAAAAAGGCCAGATCCCCCACCGCCATGCTGGTCAGGAAATTGCGGGCCTGGTAGTTTCGCACGCCATCCCACAGTTCGGTTTGGTCGCGGGCCAGATCGTGGATGCTGTAGACATCGGGTTCAGACTTCATCAACCAGTAGGCCATGGCTTAGCACCTTCTCCAACAGATCACGATGGGCAGAATTTTGGGTGGATAGGGTGACTTTGCGGCCACCGTTGTCGGCATAGGCAAGGGCAAGGCAAAGCACCTGGGCGGGGAGATTAACCAAGCGCTCGGCCCATTCAATGGCAACAATGCCAGGGGCGGTTTCCTGGTCGTCCCAATAGGACTCCAGGTAAAGATCCGTCACCTCTTCACCATCGAGCCGATATAGGTCAATATGGTACAAAGGTACTCTACCCTCCGGGTATTCATTCACCAGGGTAAACGTCGGGCTGCTGATCGGATCAGAAATCCCCAAACCCAGCCCCAGTCCCTGAATCAGTGTTGTTTTGCCACTGCCCAAATCCCCCGACAGCAGTAGAATCGTCCCCGCCGGAAGCACCCGCCCCAGCCCTTCCCCCAGCCGTTGGGTCGCCGCCGCATCGGGCAACTCAAGTTCCATCACCGCATCACTCATCCCGTTCAACCATCCATCCCCTAGGACTTTCTTAACGATACCGATAGCGATCTCGATTCATATCCAGAACGCTCCAAATTTCCAACCACGATCTACAACAGACAGAATAATCCCCACCGTCCCCTGATCACTGCCTGCTAACCCCCACTCCCGACAAATTACTAACAACGAATTACCAGTAACCAACAACCCCAATCCCCTTCCCCATGATCATCACCGTAGCCAGCTTCAAAGGCGGTGTCGGCAAAACCACCACAGCCATTCACCTCGCGGCCTTTCTGCAGAATGACGCCGAAACCCTGCTGATCGATGCCGACCCCAACCGTTCTGCCCTGGCCTGGGCCAATCGGGGGGCGCTACCCTTTGCGGTGACGGACGAATGGCAGGCGGGGGAGCATCTGCCGGAGGACGGCCATGTGGTGATTGACACCCCAGCCCGGCCCGACCCGGATGACTTGGCGATGCTGGCGGAGGCTTGCGATTTGCTGGTGCTGCCCACTACGCCCGACGTGCTGTCGTTGGATGTGCTGGCCCTAATGGTGGCCTATCTGGAACCGTTGGCGGTGCAAAACTATCGTGTACTGCTGACCATGATGCCCCCCAGCCGTCGCGTTGCCGCCGCCCTACAGCCCCTGCTGGAGTCGATTCAGCCCCGCATGTTTGACCACAGCATTCGACGCTATGCGGCCTACCAAAAGGCGGCGCAACAGGGGCAGGTGGTCTCTGCGGTAAAGGCGGCCAAGGCGGCGGAAGCTTGGCAAGATTACGCCACCATCGGCCAGGAATTGCTGCTGAAGTTTGGGGTTTAACCTCGGTTCGGGGTAGCCCCAGTGACCAGATCCCCGGTTAGCCCTCCCTTACCGGAAGCAAGAAGACCTGTACCCTGCTACCTAATCCTCTTTAGAGGATTTCTGCTTTGAGCCTTGGACATTGAGTCCTTGGCTTCCTATCCACAACCACCAGGGAGTGAACTCCCTGGCTCATCGCGAAAGTCTGCTTCAGCAGACTCAATCTCGCTTTGCTAGGGGCTTATGTATGGGCGGTAGCCTAGCTTGGATGAGGGATCTAGGGTGTAGCTTGCGTCTCGCAGTGGGGGCTGTGGGGGCTGTGTGATTTCCTCTGAGTCTATGCAAAGGCACCCCGTCACCACGAACCCACGACAGCCTTGATGGGGGCGTATAGTGGTCTTAACGGAGCCCCTGAGGGATGTGTAGCCTTCCTTCACCGTGAGATCTGTACCCTAGGGCGTTGATAGCTAGCCCCGAAAACCTCATTGGGGAGATGCCACCGATGAC
>CAZWNR010000350.1:0-4989 GCA_964635665.1 uncultured bacterium
ACAATATCCACGGATTTAATGGCGCTTTCGGGTTGCAGTACCAGGCCGTTGATCAGCCCCCAGCCGCGCACCTGTTCCAGCACGTTGGGATACTGCTGAATCAGGCGTTGCAGCCCTAGGCGCAGTTGTTCGCCCCGCTGTTGCACGTTCTCCAGCAGGTTTTCGGCTTCTAGGGTTTGGCAAACGGTGAGGCCCACTTTGCAGGCGAAGGGGTTGCCGCCAAAGGTGCTGGCGTGGTCGCCCGGTTCAAACACATCGCAGGAGGCTTTGCAGAGCATGGCCCCGATGGGGATGCCGCCGCCCAAACCCTTGGCCGAGGTGAAGATATCCGGCTCGATGCCCAGATTCTCGTAGCCCCAGAGGGTGCCCGTGCGGCCCATGCCCACCTGCACCTCGTCCAGAATCAGCAGAATGCCCTTTTCGTCGCAGATCTGCCGCACCCGCTGAAAATAGGCCCGATCCCCCGGACAAACACCCCCTTCTCCCTGAAGCGCCTCTAGCATGATGGCGGCAACCTGGGGCGTTTCGGCGTCCAGTTCGGCAATCAGAGCCTCTAGTGCGGCGATGTCGTTGTAGGGCACATAGGCAAAACCGGGCATCAGTGGGTCAAAGTTCTTCTGATACTTGGGTTGTCCGGTGGCGGTGATGGTGGCTAGGGTACGCCCGTGGAAACTGGCCTGGGCGGTGATGATCAGCGGGTTGCTAATCCCCCGCTTGGTGTGGGCATACTTGCGGGCCAGCTTAATTGCCCCTTCGTTGGCCTCGGCCCCAGAGTTACAGAAAAACGCCCGATCCGCGCAGGAATGCTCTACCAGCCATTGGGCCAGGGCACCCTGTTCGGGGATGTAGTAGAGGTTCGAGACATGGTGCAGAGTTTGAATTTGCTGGCTGACGGCCTCCACCATGGCGGGGTGGGCGTGGCCGAGGGTGCAGGTAGCAATGCCCGCGACAAAATCCAGGTAGCGACGGCCCTGGTCGTCCCACACAAAACAGCCCTTGCCACGGGTGAGGGTGAGGGGAAAGCGCCCGTAGGTGGTCATCACCGCCGCATCAAACTGGGCGGGAGAGAAACCGCTGTGGCCGTTGCTGCTAAAGGGTAAGGACTTGAGAGACTTTTGGACGAGGGTTTTTAGGCTCACGGTGGCAAGGGGGTGGATAAAGAGTGCGGATAAGCAGGACGGATCGCAGGTCACATCCCTACCTTGGATCGAGCATAGCGGAAAGCCCTAGAAAATCCAGCCTAGAAATAGGGGGATTTAATGACATAGCCGATAGGGTGGGGCATAGCAGGGATGACTTTGCCTGAAGATGCCACCGCTGAAATCGTTAATGGTGATGGCTCTGGCGGTAAAGGTGTCAGGCAATCATCTGGCTTTCTGTCAGGTTTGAGGCATACGCCAGCGCCAGCGGGGACGATTTTGCGAAGGCTGGCTGCGGCGAATGAGTTTCAGTTTTTCGGTTAAATAGGCGGCATTTTGTTCTTCTCTGCCATAGCGCCAGCGGACGTAGGCATGGGCAATTTCTCCGGCGGCTTGGGCCTGGGTGGCGTAGGTATTTTGATAAAGGCGTCGGCTATATTCCAAGGGAGTTTCGCTGGGGCGTTTGGGGTGCCCCTGTTCTGCAAACCAGGCCAGCATTTGTTGATAGAGTCGCTCGGTGGGGGGCAGTTGCCGCAGTTGCCACCGTCGCCAGCCTAGCCGCAGCCAGATCCAACCGAGCCAACCCGCAAAGGCCAGGGCCGTTGCCCCGGCGAGTCCGAGGACAATGCCCACCCAGCCTAGGCGCATCAACCCACCCAGGGCGCGAACTAGGCCCACGAGAATATCCGTGGCCAGCTGCCGGAGGCCGTCTAAAAAGCCGAGTACAGGGGAGGGTAGCCAGCCCGCTATCCAGTTCCAGAAGCGGCGTACGGTGCTGAAGGTTTCGGATTCGCGCAGGCTGGGGGGGATCAGTTCGTGGCCGGGGATGGGGTCGAACCCGAACCAGCCGTACTGCGGGAAATAGACCTCCGTGAGGGCGTAGGCATCTACGTTTTGCACCACATAGAACCCGGTGAAGGGGTTGAATTGGCCCTCGCCAAAGCCTGCCACCAGTCGGGCCGGAATGCCGATGGATCGCAGCATGATGGTGAGCGTGGTCGAAAAATGGTCGGGGTAACCGCCCTCGGTAATGAAGAGAAAGGCTTCGACTAAATCCTGATCTTCGGCAAAAAAGGGCAGATCCGTTTCCAGGCTGTAAGGCTGGGTCGGGTCGGGGTAGCGTTTGTAGCGCTGTTTGAGGGTCTGGGCCAGGTAAAGGGCTTTTTCGTAGGGGTCAGTTAGGGGAACGGGGGAGGTGGCTAGGAGTTCTTCGGTGCGCTGGCGGACTCGGTCGCGAATGGCTTCGGGCACTTGCAGGTAGTGCTGGCGAATTTCGGCGGGGTATTCCGTTGCGGCTTGGCGCAGTAGGGTGCGATCTCGAAAGGGCACCCGCGACACCACGGTATAGGTTAGCCCCTGTTCTAGGCCCACGGGGGATCGCAGGCTACCCTCCGGGTCAATCGCCACTTCGCGGGTGGGGAAGTAGAGTTCTCGCGCTTGGGAGAGGGCCGGAATCAGGTTGGGCAGGTTGCTCACCATGGTATAGGTCTGCACCACTTCCCGCTGACGGTTGAGGGTAGGCTCGATGGGCAGCAGGGTTTGGTTCGAGAACCGCGACCGACTTAGGGTTTGCACCTCTTCGTTGCGGGAGATTTCCCAACCTTGGCCGGTATAGCGATCAAAGGCCAGCACCCGCCAAAACCCCGGAGCCTGGGATCGCACCCGCATCACCACCTCCGGGGTCATTACCCCGCGCAGGTTTTGGTTCATGCTTTGGTTAAAGCCATAGTAGGAGGTGCGATCCACCTGGCCCGAACCAGCGGAGTCGTCGCCGCCCTGGATGGTGCTGCTGCCCCCTTCCCCAAAGCCCAGATCGCCCTGGCCGCCATCGTTGATATAGCCCGGATTGATGATGGACTGGCCATCAAACCCTTCGTCAATGTCAATGGTGGAACTAACCGGGAAATTTTGAATTTGGTACCCCGGCAGACGCGGCAAAAAGAGGAAAATGACCAGCCCTAGGGCCACAGTGACGCTCAGCAGGGCCAAAAATTGCCGCAGCGTTGGCCCCACCCGCACCTGTCGCCAAGGCCCTGGCTTTAGCCCTAGGCGAGATTGATAGTCCAGCACCAGCACCGGAATGGCCAGCACCAAAAACAGCAGCAGCATCGGCGCAAAGGAAAGGGTTTGGCTGATGGTGGCCGCCACCCCCAGCAAAATCAGGCCGATCATCATCGAATAGCCCAGGTCCTTGCGCCGAGGCAGGTCGAAACTGTGGAGCACCTGAAGCTGGATCAGCAGTTCCGCTAGGATGATGCGGGTATCCCCTGGTTCTTGCAGCAGCCGCGAGAAAAAGGCCCCTAGGGCCAGTAACATGCCCAGGGCAATGGCAAACTTCATGGCAATATTGCGCTTGTGCCGCCGCTGCCAGCTATAGATCGCCCCCACAATGCTGAGGGGAATGGCCAACAGGTTCCACAGGGAGGCTTGCGTGACCCCCACCGCCGCCACCGCCACCGAAGCGATCCCCACGGTTACCAGCCCCTGCACCAGCACCCGCAGCAGAATGGAATCCTCGACCTCGGTGGGATCGGTGGGCAGGACTAGGCGACTCTTGGCAAACCACTGGGCAGGAACCATAGGGCATCAAGCGCGGGCAACGCCTCCATCCTAGCCCAGCCGCCCAGTCCTTACAGCGTGTACATCAACAGCAGTACCAGCAGCCCATAGCCCCCCCAGGCCAAGATGGGGGAAAGCCCTAACCCGGTGAGTCCCATCGTTACCCCCCGGCCCATCAGCCCCAGCACGACAACAATCAGCAGCCAGACCAGCCAGCAAAGCTTAGACAGGGTGGCCGTCAAGCCATTTTGCTGATCCACCAGAATGGGCTGTTCGGGAGGGATTCGTTCTCCAGTTAGAACAAATCGAGCCAGGGACCTATGATTGGCGGCGACTAGGGCGGCCCCATGTCCCCCCTGAAAGTAGCGATCAAAGGAGCTTTCCTTGGGCGTGTCGTCTTGAAAGCCGTTGTGCCCAGCGGTGCCGAGGTCGGCCCAGTGCAGCAACTCAAACAGGCCAGGAAAGACGCCCACAATCCAGTCGGCGGAGGCAATGTCATTGCGGATCGCCTGCACCCGCCCCTCTGCCCGCAGCCGATCCCAGGGGTATTGCTTGGGGACGACGCTACCCGCAAAGGCGACATGGTGGATGCGGCAGGCCCGATACCGCTCTAGGGCGCTGGCCAGCAGATAGGTGCCATTGCTGTGGCCCACATAGCTGATCTTGGCATGGGGATACCGAGCCAGGGCTTCGGTGTAGCGATCCATAAACCAGCGAACGTTGACCTGACGCGCCCCAAAAAACAAAAACCGCAGCATAGGGAAGTAGCCATAGCCCGCTGTAATCGTTTCTACGGACTGGCCTAACTGCTGGGCGGCGGTTTCAATCGCCTCACTCACCCGAATCGTCCACAGCCCCATGTCGCGAATGCCGTGCATGACAAACACCACATGGTCGATGGTTTGGCCGACATCCTGGCCATTCACCACGCCGTCGCCCTCCAGTTGGTCGATGGGGGTGGTTACGGCTTGCAGAAACTTGGCCCGACGATAGGGGCCAACCTCCGCCGCCCGAAAGTCGCAGATGGAGGAATGCCCCGTATCCCGCAGCTTGATGTAGCGAAAGTTGGCGTCGGCCAGCACATCAATGTTGTCTTCCTCTGATACCACATCATCCAAATCCCCCAACAATTGAATCGTGGGTGGTAACTGAAAATCGGCGGCTTGGCTGAGGCGAATCCACTGCACCCGCAAATTCGCCACAAAGGGCGATCCTCGACGCATATGGGCCAAAAGTTGCCCTACCCCCAGCCGAGGAATCGTCGCCCACCCAATCCGCTGAAGCACATACA
>CAZWNR010000351.1:0-4979 GCA_964635665.1 uncultured bacterium
CGTAGCGACAGCGGCCCACCACTTGCAGATAGTCGGCATAGGGCAGGTTTTCGTAGTAGGTGACCCAGTCGGCCTGGGCGCGGGCCATCTTTCGCACCTTATTCTGATAGCCCCAGCCGTAGGTGCCGCCGCCGCCGCCCGTGATGTAAAGCTTGACGTTAAAGCCCCGCTGCCGCACCGCCGCCAAAATTTCAATCACCCGGTGGGTTTGTTTGGCAAACACCACTCGTCCGCTGCACAAAAAGGCGTCTTCCTTGTCCTGCCAGGGTACGGGTACCAGGTCGCTTACCACCGGAGGATAGAGCACCGGGGCCACAATGCCGTAGGTTTCCATTACCTTTTCGGCGGTGTGGTGGGAGTTGGCCACCGAGGCATTGGCCTTCAGCCGTTCCTCGGAAAAATTCGACAGCCCCAGGGCCAGCTTCATCACCGGGCCAGCCTGTTTCCAGGATTTTTCCACCACGTTGACCCAGTGCAGATACTGAAACCCCGGCTTGCCCAAATCCACCGCATTAAAGGCAGAAATTGGCAGGTCACAGTCGGCACTGACCCGTTTAAACCAGCGAATCGAGACATGGTTCAGCAGGATTTGCGCCCAGGAAAGGTTGGCGAGGAGGCCATCGACCCAGCGGGTATAGCGGGAGGGCAGCATCGCCTGCACCCGCAAACTGGGGGCCTGGGCTAGGGCCGTCCCATACATGGCATCGAGCTTGGCCAGGTCAACCCCAGATATCGTGTAAAGGGTCACATCGTAGTCTTTGACCAATGCGGCCAGCAGCCACAGGGCCACGGCTTCGGCCCCGCCCCCCAAAAAGAAGGGCTGCCACACAGCCAGGGTTTTACGGTGAGGATGGGTCATGGCACGGGGAAAATGCGTTCACTCTAGAATGCCCAACCCTAGGGTAGATGCAAACCTTGGAGGTGGGTAAAATTCTCCCCTTTCCATCTACGCAGGTGACCACTAACCCCAAGTGAGTCAGGTTCTCTATAGAGTTCTCCAGGGCTATGCGCTGCATGACATCATCAGGTAGCCACTGTTCAAGGGGAAAACCGCAGCGGGATTGCCACCAAATACCTTGCCCGTGAAAGCATCTACTTGAAAGATTGGCAGTTTCATAATGAACCTGAAGCACTGGCCAATCTCTTTCAAAATACTACCTGGCTCGGCATTGAAAATGACTAATTGAGGGTGACGCAACAGTGAAGTTAGACCGATGTAGGGTCACAGTGCTTGAAGGTTCTCTAGATTACTTGGTCGCGATGATATGCAAATCTATGCTAGGGAGAACTCGCATAAGCCGCTGCACAATTGAGCCTTTGGTGAGCAGTTGCCAGCGAGATCGCTGGGTCTCGCCTAAAACAATTTGGCTGATGTGATTTTTCATGGCAAGGCTGGCGATAGCTTTAACCACATCCTCTGACTCTACTCGCATAAACTCGCCCTCAAATTCCTCACAGAGTCGTTTGCAGGTTTCGATGTGGAGGGCTTCTGCCTTCGACAAAAACTGATGAGGATGGGCGACAAACAGTACGTATAGACGACCGTTCATCTGACTGGCAATGCGAGCTCCACGCCGTAACAACTGGATTGAGCTGGGATAAGTTGATACACAAACTAGAATACGTTCTTGTATATTGCAGTAGTTTGAGGAATTATTTTCTCGGCCATTTTCTTCGATGTTGTCGGCTACTTCCCGCAGCGCTAATTCCCGCAGAGCCACCAGATTTTGACGCTTAAAGAAGTTTTGTAAAGCCTGATCAATCTTTGCAGAAGCGTAGATTTTGCCTTCCTGCAAGCGCTCCTGCAAGGTTTCAGGGGTCACATCAATGACTACGACTTCGTCGGCTTCATCGAGCAGGCGATCAGGCACCCGTTCCCGCACCACTATCCCCGAAATTTTATGCACTAGATCATTCAAGCTCTCTAGGTGCTGAATGTTGATGGTGGAGTACACATCGATCCCTGCCTCTAAAATGACTTCCACATCTTGATAGCGTTTCTCTCGTGGCGAACCAGGCACATTGGTATGGGCCAATTCATCGACTAGCGCCAGTTGGGGGCGACGATCAAGAATACCCTGGGTGTCCATTTCCATCAGGTGTCGCCCCTGCCAGGTTATTGGTTTCAAGGAAACTTGCTCTAAACCATAGGCTTTGTCAGCCGTTTCCGCCCGCCCGTGGGTTTCTAACAGCCCAATGACTACATCAAACCCTTCTCTCTTAAGCTGCTGCCCTTCCTCTAACATCCGGTAAGTTTTGCCCACGCCGGGTGCCATGCCGATAAAGACTTTGTGCTTGCCTCGGCGCGGGGGTAAGGGGGATTGGGTGGGGTGGTACATGGGTGGGGCGGAGGGTTAGAAGGTTGGAAGGTCAGCGGGTTAGGGGTTAGGGGATTGGATAGTTGGGAATGTTTGAACTTTATAAACTTCTAACTTTCAAACGTCCCAACATTCAAATTTTCAAACCTTCAAATCCGCATCTCATAGGTTGTCTAGGGCCAAATTTAGGGTCAGAACGTTGATGCCAGGATCCCCGAAGATACCTAGAAAGCGACTGTCGGTGTTTTGGGCTATCAACGATCGCGCATCATCGACCGCCAGTCCTCGGACCTGGGCTACTCGCTCCGCTTGGGCTTCAGCGGCAGTGGGGGAAATGTGGGGGTCGAGGCCAGAGCCAGAGGAATAAAGCAGGTCGGCGGTAGGTTCCACTCCCTCACTGCGAAGGCGTTCAGCTTCTGCTTTAATGCGCTCCAAAAGTGCGGGATTGTCGGGGGCTAGGTTGCTGCCACCGGATAGGCCCGTCGGGTTAGCAGTGTCCCCTTCGCTGTAGGCAATAACGCTGGGACGACTCCAAAAGTACTCATCGGCGGTGAAGGTTTGGCCAATCAATGCCGAACCCACAACCTCGCCTTGGGCATTCGTCAATAGGCTGCCGTTAGCCTGGTAGGGGAAAGCCATTTGGCCGATGATAAAAATTAGGAGTGGATAGAAGAATGCGGTCAAAATCCAGAGGGTGGCGATGGTGCGGATGCTGATAATAAGGTCTTGCATGGGAGGGTGATGGGGAGTATTTCCTTGAGAGGGTTATGTGTTAGAAGGTGGAGAGGTTGGCAGGTTGAAAGTCTCTAACCCTATAACTTTTCGACCGTCTAATTTCTAGAATTTATCGGGTTGGATGATGACTACGGTTAGGTAGATGGCTAAGCTGAGGACAACTAGACCAAGCAGGCTGATCGCATAGGCGGTGCTACGGGTGATGCCGTTGCCAGCGGCAGCATATACCGTGGGTGTGATTGCGGCATTAATTAATAAACCCGACAACAAGATTTTCGGCAGTGTAGGTTTTATGGCAAAAAGGTTCATGAAAACAAGGATTCTACTGGTGGGCTGGCTGAGATGTTTGATGTGAGGGAGAGGTTGAAAAGTTAGGAAGTTGAAAAGTTAGGAAGTTGCATCTAATATTCCAACGTTCCGACCCCTAAAAATTCGTAATTGTAGACACCCCCAAATCAATCACTTTAATGGCCACAAAGGGGGCGATAATGCCACCGAGGCCGTAGATCAAGATGTTGCGCTGGAGCAGTTGATTGGCGGTTAGCGGGCGAAACTCGATACCTTTTAGCGCCAGGGGGATGAGGGCAGGGATGATGAGGGCGTTGTAGATCAGGGCTGAGAGCACGGCGGTGCGGGGGCTGCTCAGGCCCATCACGTTCAGGGCACCAATGCCTGCCGAAGCAAACATCGCGGGGATGATGGCAAAGTATTTAGCGATGTCGTTGGCTAATGAGAAGGTGGTGAGGGCACCACGGGTGATCAATAACTGTTTGCCAATGGTGACTAGGTCGATCAGCTTGGTGGGGTCAGAGTCGAGGTCTACCATGTTGGCGGCTTCCTTGGCGGCCTGGGTGCCGGAGTTCATGGCTACGCCCACGTTGGCCTGGGCTAGGGCGGGGGCATCGTTGGTGCCGTCGCCGGTCATGGCTACCAGCTTGCCCTGGGATTGTTCAGCCTGGATCACCTGAATTTTGTCCTCTGGTGTGGCTTCGGCCACAAAGTCATCGACCCCGGCTTCTGCGGCAATCACCGATGCAGTGATGCGGTTATCGCCGGTCAGCATAACGGTGCGTACCCCCATCCGGCGCA
The DNA here is from genome assembly GCA_964635665.1 of uncultured bacterium. GTDB lineage: Bacteria > Cyanobacteriota > Cyanobacteriia > Phormidesmidales > Phormidesmidaceae > Nodosilinea. Next base: position 4,143 of record CAZWNR010000351.1, read on the forward strand.
GTTGGTCAAAGCGCTCTCGAATGCCGGGTTTGATGATGTCTTTGAGGTAAATAACGCCGTAGATATCGCTGTTCTGGCAGACGGCGAGGGGGGTGCCGCCCAGGCGAGAAACTCGTTCAAAGGCCTGATCGAGTTCGACGGTAGCTTCGCCGCCCCGAGATCGCACAAAGCCGCGAATGGCGTCCACGGCTCCCTTTCGGACTTCACCCCCGTCGGGTAAGTCGGTGCCGCTCATCCGGGTACGGGCCGAAAACTCCACTCCCTCGGCGTTGTCTTTGGGGAAGGTCAGGGTCGCGCCCAGTTTTTCTGCTAGGCGCACGATGGATTTGCCCTCTGGGGTGGTGTCGAACACGCTAGCTGCTAGGGCGACGGTGGCGACTTCCTGCTGGCTGTGGCCATTGATGGGGATAAATTCTTCGGCCAGGCGGTTGCCCAGCGTAATCGTGCCGGTCTTATCGAGCACCAGGGTGTTGATGTCGCCGCAGGCTTCCACGGCCCGCCCGGAGGTGGCTACCACATTAAACTGAGCCACCCGATCCATTCCGGCAATACCAATGGCACTGAGCAGCCCACCAATGGTGGTAGGAATCAGCGCTACAAGTAGCGCAACCAGAATGGTGATGCCCACCGGGCTGTTGACGTAGTGGGCGGGGGTGGGTAGGGTGGCCACCACAATTAAAAACACTAGGGTAAGCACCGCCAGCAGTACCGTCAGGGCAATTTCGTTGGGGGTTTTGCTGCGCTCGGCCCCTTCCACCAGGGCAATCATGCGGTCGATAAAGCCCTTGCCAGGGTCGGAGGTCACCTGCAAAATCAGCTCGTCGGAGATGATGCGGG
>CAZWNR010000352.1:0-4961 GCA_964635665.1 uncultured bacterium
CTAGAACGTCTTCGGATAGATTATTGGCGATATGGATATTGTGGCTTTTTTCCTTGGCTAGTTTTTTAACATCGTCATAGGCGTTTGTTACTGAATCCCAAAGAGACATGGTAGATTTCCCTGAATGTAAATGAACACGGAAGTAGCCTTTCCTGGCATCCAATGAGAATTGGCTATTTCAGTTATTTTGAGCTTAAACATCCTTCAAGACGGAGAGTGAAACCCTACGAATCTTGTGGGCTATCCAGCTCGATATGCGTCCCAGGAATGACTATAGGCAGGATTCCCAAAAAATCTTTAGAGGTAACTTCAATGACGTAACAAAAACGTAAATTTTGATTGCGAATTACGACATTCCATCAAGTTTATTGAATTGCCGGAATAAAGTTTCATTATGTGTGTATCAAGGCAGGTTCTGCTGGACTACCCCGGATTTCCTAGGGTACATTGCAGTTCATCACAATGACTAGGACATTGCCGGACGGGGTGATCGCCGCGTAGGATGGCATAACAACAAGGACGTGGCGTGGTCTACGGTTTTACTCTTTGGGAATCGGGTTGCTGGGATTTGGATTTCGCACCATTCACACCCGGAGCATAAAAAATGAGGCCCTAGGTCTATAGGCCTCATAGGTTCACTATTGCATCACTTCTCGGCCTATTGCCAGACGTAGATCAGGATAAACAGCACAATCCAAATCACATCGACGAAGTGCCAGAACAGGGAGGTGGCAATAACGCCGACTTCGCCATCGTCGTAGTTGCCGGGGATAAAGGAACGGGCCAGCATGATCGCCTGGAGTAGGACGCCCGTGAGAACGTGGAGACCGTGGAATCCGGTTAGCAGGTAGAAGGTGCCGCCATAGAGGCCGTCGGTGAAGCCGAAGTTGAGGCCCGACCATTCCACCGCTTGGCCGTAGAGGAAGAAGCTACCCATGGCCATGGTGAGCAGCCAAAAGGCCCGGAAGCCCCAGAGGTTTTCTTTTTTCAGGTAGCGTTCGGCGATGTAGATCACGAAGCTGCTGGACACCAGGACGATGGTGTTGATCAGTGGGTCGCGCACCTCCAGCCCTTCTACACCGGGGGGGAGCCAGTCGAGGGCAGTGGTTTTGTAGACGGCATAGCCCACAAAGAAGCTGAGGAAAATCACACTTTCCGACAGCAGAAAGACGATGAAGCCGAAGAGGCGATGTTCCCCTTCCTCGTGGTGGGCGGCGGCGTGGGTGGTCGCGGCGGTGTTCAGGTTAGGGTCAAGGTTAACGGAACTCATTTAGGCCACCTCCGTAGACGCGAGTTGGGCCGCTTGTTGGGCGGTGAGGGGTTCGTTTTTGCCGTAGCCGTAGGGTTCGGCGATAACAGTGGGGATTTCGTCGAAGTTTTCGTGGGGGGGCGGCGAGGCAACCAGCCACTCTAGACCAATGGCGCGCCAGGGGTTGGCGGGGGCCTTTTCGCCCTGCACCCAGGAACTAATCATGTTCAGCAAAAAGGGCAGGGTGGAGACCCCTAGCAAAAAGCCGCCCAGGCTTGCCAGCACGTTCCAGAAGGCAAATTCTGGGTCGTAGGAGGCGACGCGGCGGGGCATCCCCATCAGGCCAGCGGGGTGCATGGGTAGAAAGTTGAGGTTGGTGCCGACAAAGGCGAGGACAAAGTGCAGTTTGCCCAGCCCTTCGTAGTACATCCGCCCGGTCATTTTGGGGAACCAGTGGTAGAGGGCGGCGAACATGCCCATGGTCATGGATCCGTAGAGCACGTAGTGGAAGTGGCCTACCACAAAGTAGGTGTTGTTGACGTGGATATCCACCGGGGTGGAGGCCAGCATAATGCCTGTGATACCCGAAAAGACGAACATAGTCATGCCGCCGAGGGCAAACAGCATGGCGGTGTTCAGCTTCAGCTTGCCGCCCCAGATCGTCGCTACCCAGGCGAACACCTTAATCCCCGTGGGCACGGAGATGGTCATGGTGGTGAACATGAACAGCATCCGCATCCAGCCGGGGGTGCCGCTGGCGAACATGTGGTGAACCCACACGATACCGCTCAGTCCAGTAATCACAAAGGACGAAATGGCCACAACATGGTAACCAAACAGCGGCTTTCGGGCATAGACCGGGAAAAGTTCTGAAAACACCCCGAAAATCGGCAGCATAATCACATATACCGCCGGGTGGGAGTAGAACCAGAAGAAATGCTGATACAGCACCGGGTCGCCGCCCTTGGCCGGGTCGAAAAAGCTGGTGCCCACCATCAGGTCAAACAGCAGCATCACCGCCCCCGCCGTTAGCGCTGGCAGACCGAAAAGCTGGATGATCTGCGCCGCCATCACCGTCCAGCAGAACACGGGCATTTTGAAGAAGGTCATCCCCGGTGCCCGCATCCGCATGATGGTGGTGACGATGTTGACCGCCCCCATAATCGAGGAAATTCCCGACAGCGCCACCGCCACCAGCCATAGGGCTTGGCCGTTAATCAGGTTACCCGTGGGATTTTGCAAGCTCACCGGAGGGTAAGCCCACCAGCCCGACTGGGAGGGGCCACCCGGCACCAAAAAGCTGGCCATCAAAATGACGCCAAAGATGGGCACCATCCAAAAGGCCACCGCATTCAGCCGGGGGAAGGCCATATCCCGCGCCCCAATTTGCAGGGGCACCAGGTAGTTGGCCAAGCCGTTCAGCACCGGGAACGTCCACAGAAACAGCATCACCGTGCCGTGCATGGTGAACAGGGCGTTGTACACCGTGCGATCTACCAAGTCGGCTTCGGGGGTGATCAGTTCCCCCCGCATCACCATGGCGAAAAAGCCCCCCACCAAAAAGAAGAAGAAGGCCACCACAATGTATTGAATGCCAATCACCTTGTGGTCGGTGCTAAAGGTGAAAAAGCGCCACCAGTTTTCTGGCTCACCGGGGCTAGGTTCCTGGCGATCCGGGGCAAGGGCGTCTATGGAGATGTTCGTCATTTATATAGATGTCCTTAGTTCAGGTGTCCTCGTAGGGGCGCACAGCAGTGCGCCCCTACACATGTTCGTCCTTACGAATAGGTGTCCCTACGACCCCACATAATTCACCATCGGGGCCGGGGCGGGGGGCACGGTCTTCCAGCCCGGACGATGATCGTCGCCTCCCGTGCGTTGGTATTCGTCGTAGGAGGGATTGAGGCCCGGTTTTAGGGGCAGCTTTGCGGCGGTAGAGAGCCACTGTTGATAGGCGTCTGGCGATTCCACCACCACATCGGCCTGCATAGCGGCGAAGTAGGTGCCGCTGTATTGGGAATCCCGCAGGCGGTACTTGCCCTCCAGAGTGGGGGTAAATTCAAAGTCAATGTCTCGACCGGGGATGACATCCTGCTTTACCCGAAAGGCGGGGATGTAGAACCCGTGCAGCACATCTTCAGAGGTCAGGGCCAGCTTGATGCGGCGATCCTTAGGTAGATGCAGTTCGGTGCTGGTGATGCCCGCTTCGGGATAGTAGAACTCCCACACCCACTGGCGAGCGTGAACCTCAATTTCCTCTAGCCCCTCCGGCATCCCCTGGGCCATCTCCATCGGCGCGGCAATGGCTTCCCCCATGCCCATGTGGATATGCTCCATTGGCCCCAGGATCGACATTTGGTCGTAGACCCGATAGCTGGCGGCGGCAATCCAAATCACCAAAAGGATGGGAATCGCCGTCCACACCGCCTCTAGGGTGAGGTTGCCCTCAATCGGGGGGCCGTCGCTTTCGTCGTATTTGCCCGCCCGCTGAAACAGCACCGAGTAGGTGACGGTACCCACCACCCCACAAAAAATGAAGCTACCAATGGCCGTCATCAGACTAAAGAGGCCATCCACCAGCACCGCTTCTGCCGAGGCCGGGGGCGGCAACCAGCTATAGGCCACCTGGCCCATCCACAGGCTAATGGCGGTGAGAATTCCGGCCACAGCGGCAAGTTTGAGAATTAGGCGAAGGTTCATAGAGAAGGTGAGAAGGAACAGGGGATAGAGATAGTCGAAGAAAGCTCAGGGAAGAAAAGCATCTAAGGGTTTGGGGTGACTTGTGGATGAGATCCCAGGGTTCTTAGGCCATTAGCGAAGGATTTTGGTGAGCCCCAAATTAGAACCCTGGGATCTGTTGAGGAATCACATTCAAAATCGTCAAATCTTCTCCAGCTCTGAGTAACCGATCCGCGCTGATGTGAACGCCAAATTCGGCAGCAAGTTGTGCCCCTAGGGTGCCGTGGGCAAACATCAACACAAAAATGCCCAGCCCTGCCACCAGGTACGACCACTGCACCTGTCGCGCCCGATCTTTCCGCCACACGTAACGCTGAAAGCCTCGCCAAATGGCCATTCCGGTAATTAGCGCCAGCAGCACCACGCCGCCTACCCCGTGCCACAGCATGGTTTCTAGGCTTTCTAGACCCCAGGCACTGGTGCCATCGCTGGGGGGTTGGGCCAGCAGCATTTCGTAGAAGCCCGCCGCCACCGTGGGGAAGGTAATTACCGCCGCCGCCACCATGTTGAACCAGCCCACGTCGTAAAAGTTGGAGGAGCTGGCCGGAATCGCCAAAAACTTAAATACCCGCTTTTCCAACGGGAACAGCGCCCCCACAATGTCAAAGCTGATGGCGACGATAAATAACCCCAGCGTCAGGTGTACCAGGTTGGGGTGGATGGGCACCACGTAGGGCAAACCATTTGGCCCCAGTTGGCTAGCGATCTGGTCAATCAAATCGGGACTCATTACAGCACTCCGTCACGAATTGCTTCCACCACTTCCACGGTATGTAGGCCGTAGATCCACACCAGTTTGTCGCCCAGGTAGGTCTGAACCAGCACTAGCCCCGTCAGCAGCCCGCCGACGCCTAGGTAAGCGATGGGAAGAGACTTGGGGTCATTATTCCGCAGGATGTAGCGCCAGCCCGTAATGGCGGCGATGATGCCCGACAGCCCCCGGCTCTGCCGGGGGTTCTTGGTCCCGAGTTTC
>CAZWNR010000353.1:0-4951 GCA_964635665.1 uncultured bacterium
CGCGCCGGTCTTTTTTGTGGATCTAGCCATACGCACAGACAGGATGGGCAATACCCTTCAAGTTATTTGCCCCACCTCCCTCCAGGATCGCCTCAACGCGCCCTAGGGCCATTCATCCAGCGCGGACGCCCCAGAATCAACGCTCTTAACCCTTAATCTGCCCGACGTAACGCCGTGTTAACCGCTGCTGGGGTCGCCTAGACTGCGCCGCTCGAAACCGCCACTGGGCGCTAAAATCGTATAGCCTATGGGCACATCATTAGCGTTCGTTCGAGAGTAACTCCATGTCACAAGGTCAAGGATTTGGGTTTGGGTTAGGCAAAATGAAGGAGCTGACCGAAGCCTTCAAAAAAGCCCAGCAGATTCAAGAAGGGGCCAAACAGCTCCAGGAAGAGCTAGAGCAAATGGAGATTGAAGGCGAAGCAGGCGGCGGCTTGGTGAAGGTGATTATGAGCGGCAACCAAGAGCCCCGTGGCATTACCCTGGCCCCCGAAGCCCTTAATGAAGGGGTTGACGTGCTGTCAGATTTGATCACCGCCGCCATGAAGGATGCCTACCAAAAATCCACCTCTACCATGCGAGAGCGGATGGAGGAGTTGACCGGTGGTCTCAATCTGCCAGGGCTCTAGGACAAGGCCGACGGCAAGGGTGCAGCCTGCGAAAGACATCCGCACTGCCCTTGTTCACCGAGGGGATAGGTCAAATTCAATACCGATGCCTCCGTTTCCCAACCGGCCTAACCGCAGGGGTGAGGTCTCCTCGACCTCCCAACCTAGAGGCACCCACGCAGAAGGCATCCGACGCCCGTCCTAGCGGATTACGCTGACTCTTGTCCCTGGTTTGAACCCTTAGCCTCCTGCCGCTGTGGGGGTTATCCCCTCGGCTGAGTCGGGCGTTTCTCGATTCTGTGTATAGACTGCCATGAGCACACGCGTTTTATTTGTCTGTCTCGGCAACATCTGCCGGTCTCCTTCCGCCGAAAACATCATGAACCATCTGGTGCAACAGCGGCAGTGGGGAGACCGGGTCACCTGCGACTCCGCAGGCACCGCTGGCTACCATGTGGGCAGTCCCCCAGATCGCCGGATGACGGCGGCAGCTAAGGACTTTGGCATTGATCTCAAGGGCCAAGCCCGTCAGTTTGAACCCGCCGACTTTGAGCATTTCGACTGGATTTTGGCGATGGATCGCCATAACTATCGAGATATTTTGGCCATGGATTTGGCTAAAACCTACAGCCACAAGGTCAGAATGATGTGCGACTATTGCCGCACCCATCCCGATAAAGAAGTTCCGGATCCTTACTACGGTGGCCCGGAAGGTTTTACGTACGTTATTGAACTACTCATGGATGCCTGTGAGGGGTTTTTGGATCAGGTGATTGGGAATGCGGCAATGCCCTAGAAATATTGACGGGATCATCTCCACTCGACGGCCCAGATGGAGGTCGCGGTGGCCACAGTGGCGCTACGGGTTAATCTCCCTGGCGACGTCGGGGCTGTGTTTCTTGGCTGCGCCCAGTCGTGCTGCCGAGCGCTTGATCATCTCCTACGGAGCCCTGGAGCGCACGGTCTCCCTAGCCGACATTGAAGCCTTTGCCGCTACGGGCCAGCTCACCCCTCAACTGCAAGCCTACAACCGCTACCTCCAGCTCTCCCCCGCCCAGCTTGACCAGGCCCAGCAGGTGTTGAATGCCCCTGCCCAGAATCTGCGTCCGGTAGGCATTGCCCAGTTTCTGTATACGCCCCAGGGCGAACGACTGCTGCGGGAGCTGACGCGGGTGGTGCGCACCCCGGCGCGGGTCGGCGATTTCTCGGCCCTGCGAGCAGCCATTATCCTGGGGGCCACCAACGCGGAGAACGGCATCACCCTCCTTGACGTTCTGCGGGCCTATCCCCTAGAAGCCATCCGCATTGACCTTTCGGAGGGCTTTGTCGTGGCCGAGGAGATTAACCGGGCCATTGTTCAGTCCACCCAGGCCGTCAACCTGGTGCAAAATCTGTCCCGCCAGGAGGCTGAGGCGATCCCCCTCACCGAAGCCGAGTTCTCGGCCTTGATGGGACGGCTTCAAGCCAGCCGGGCCTATGGGGTGCAGCGCCGCAACCAACGGATTGAGGGTTTGGCTGAACCCGTCAGCCTCTACCTACCCCAGTTGCGGGAGGGCCAAGCTGCGCCGCCAGCAGGTTTTCCCTTGGTCGTGATTTCCCACGGTCTAGGTAGCAACCGCCATAGCTACGACTACCTCGCGAACGATTTGGCCAGCGGCGGCTTTATGGTGGTGGCCATCGACCATGCGGGCAGCAACGATGAACAACTCGCTGCCCTGCTAGAGGGGCGCACCGACAACGTGGTTCCCGACGAGGAATTTATCCGTCGTCCCCAGGATGTCACCCTCACCCTCAATGCGCTTCAGCAGCTTCAGAACAGCGGATCCCTGCCCGTTCGCTTCAACGTCAACCGCATTGGCATCCTTGGCCAGTCCTTTGGCGGCTATACGGCCCTAGGGCTGGCTGGGGCTACTGTCGATCAGACCACCCTAAATACCGCCTGCCCCCCAGCGGTGCTAACCTTCAACCCATCGCTGCTGTTGCAATGTCAGGCCACCAACCTGGATAATCCGCTCCCTCCCCTCCAGGATTCGCGGGTGAAGTCTATCTTCATCATGAATCCCGTGGGCAGCGTCCTGTTTGGCCCGGCGGGTTACCAGCGCATTACCATTCCAGTGATGATGGTGGGCGGTGCCGCCGACACCGTGGCCCCTGCCTTTCCAGAGCAAATTCAGCCCTTTACGTGGCTAGCCACCCCCGAACGCTACCTGGCACTGATCGGCTTTGGCACCCACTTTTCGGTGATTGGCGATGTGGCTGCCGCCGACCAGCCCATTGCCATTCCCCCAGATATCGTTGGCCCCCGCCCGGATCTAGCCCAGTACTATATGCGAACCCTGGCCCTGGCCTACTTCCACCTCACCCTCAACCAAGACGAGCGCTTTCGTCCCATGGTGCAGGCGGCCTTTCTGCAAGCCCTCAGCGCTGGCCCCTACCCCCTCTACCTCAGCACCACCCTCTCCCAAGAAGGACTAGAGGCAGTGCTGCAACCGTGACGTTTCTCCTCGGCTAAGGATCTCGACTAACCTATGACAGATGCTCCCCGGCTAATTGGCCTAGTGCCAGCGGCGGGCCAGGGCACCCGCCTCGCCCCCTTGCCTATGAGTAAAGAGCTATTTCCCCTCGGATTTCGGATGGTGCCGGGGCAGACCGGGGCGAGGCCCAAGGTGGTCTGCCACTATCTATTGGAAAACATGCGTGGGGCTGGGGTATCCGAAGTATTGATTATTTTGCGTCCCGGCAAGTGGGATATTCTGGCCTATTTGGGAGATGGGGCTGATCTAGGCTTACATTTGGCCTATCTCACGGTGCATGTGCCCTTTGGCGTACCCTTTAGCCTCAATCAAGCCTATCCCTTTCTCCAGGAAGCCACGGTGCTGCTAGGTTTTCCCGATATTTTGGTTGGCCCAGACCAGGCCTATCAGGTGATCCTTCAGCGGCTTCAGACCCAAGGGGCGGATGTGGTGCTAGGGCTTTTCCCTACCGATCAGCCCGATAAGGTCGGCGTGGTGGATGTGGACGAAACGGGCCGGGTGATTGGCATTTATGAGAAGTCCGCCTTTACCCATTTACCCTACATGTGGGCCATCGCCGTCTGGAATCCGCGCTTTACTGACTTTCTGCACCAGTTTGTGCGTCAACACCAGCACCGCCTTCTGGGCGACCGTCTTCCCCAGGGGGTTACCACCTGGCCCCCCTACACCGAAGTCCCCATCGGCGACGTGATTCACCAGGCTATTCAAGCGGGGTTGCGGGTCGAGGCTGAGGTGATTGAGGGCGGCTACTATCTAGACATCGGTACCCCAGACAACCTCAACGTCGCTCTAAAGCAATGGGGCGGATTAGGGGCGGATCATCCCCAGGCAAAAACCGGTGATCACCATCCTTAGGAACTCAAACAGGCAACGGCAGGGTATCATCCTGCCTGCCAGAGAAACCGCTAGGATAACGCCTCCCCATTAATTGCGTGATCTACGGATGCCAGCTAGCTATTCGTGAAAATCGCCACACAATAAGTAACCACACAATACGGATCAAAGCCGAATCCTCGGACTAGGATGGAAGGAGGGGGTAAATAGTGATGCGCCTATCAAGTTACGAAGCGGATTTTTTTAACCGGCTTAAAAATGTTCGGCTTTCAGCCCGAGATCATGAAGAAATTCGAATGCGATCCCCGGCCTTGGCCGATGCCCTGGCTGAGTATCAGCAGAGGCATATCCCCTCTCGCCCCGTGGTTTCTGACCTAAAAAATATTCTGCCGGAACTTCACCCCAACCAAATCCGGCAGCAACAGCAGGTCGAAGCCCTCCACCGCTTGGGCTATGCCATGGACTTAGAAGGGCTGAAGGCCAATAACCCTTGGGTATCCCACAACACCTCGGCCATGCTAATCCTGGAGCAAGTGCGCCCAGACTGGGCCATTATCCTGAGAGACTTGGCTCGCAAGCGCTTGAATCAAGACAGCCCAGACTCGAATTAGTTCATTTGGCTGAAGGGATAGCCCCCCCTGAGACCGAGGCTATCCCTCGCTATTGCGCCGCCTATCCGCATCGGGGCTATGGTTGAGCCCAAGGCGTTAGGTCATCGTTGATCCGGTCGCCCTAGCTTGGACAAAGCCATCCTGATCAGGCGTCGATTTCTCACCGAAAACGGGCTTTCTAAGTCTAGTCATGGGTGCGAGAAAATCGATGGGTTCCATTGCTGGGATGGTGGGTTGCGGTGCGTACGTTGCCGGGTTGTTTGTGGTGAGCTTGTGGGTACGTCACGGAGGGCTAGGACTCTGGGCGGGGGTTGGCCTCACAGGACTGATGATGCTGGGGATGGGGGTAGGCGCAGCCCTCACC
>CAZWNR010000354.1:0-4950 GCA_964635665.1 uncultured bacterium
TTTAGCCGTCCTCAGTCCATCAACACGGTAGAGTCGCTGTCTTCACGGCTGCCATGACAGGCCAGGGGCTAATCCCACGGCCAAGGCGGCCTACGAGAGAGCTTCCCTAGCTTAGGATGGGCTGATTCTGGAGGTGGTCTGAAGGCTGATTTCCCCTCACTCCCTAGCCCTTTGTCGTGGATTGGGAGATGTTTTGATGACGCTCGGCATAACCGCCATTGCGGTGATTTTGATTACCACCGCTAGTTTCACGCTGCTAGGACTCTTACAGGCCAGCCGCCACACCATCAGCCTGGAAGACTACCTAGTCAGCCGCAATCGGGTGGGCACAGGTATGGCTTTGGCCACCATCGTCGCCAGCGCCATGGGGGCCTGGATTTTGTTTAGCCCGCCAGAAGTGGGGGCCACCAGCGGCATTGCCGGAATCGTGGGCTATTGCATTGGGCAGGCCACCCCCGCCGCCCTGTTCGCCTTCATGGGGACTCGGATGCGGTTTTTGATGCCGGAGGGGCACTCGCTGAACGAGTACGTGCTGCACCGCTTTGGGCAAGCCATGTATCGGCTGACGCTGGCGATTGTGGTGTTCTATATGTTCGTTTACCTGGCGGCGGAACTCACAGCCATTGCCAAGGCGGTGGAACTGATGGCCGGGGTACCCCTCTGGCTGACGGCCCTACTGGTGATTACCGCCGTATTTGTCTACACCTTGGTGGGCGGCCTAGAGGCGACGATCTTCACCGATGCCATTCAGTTTGCGGTAATTGTGCCGCTGCTGTTGTTGAGCTTTGGCATTGCGGTCTATGCCCTGGGCGGCTGGGGTAATGCGGTAGCCCCGGTGCGGGATGCGGCCCCCCAGTTGCTGAGCTTGGCAAACGGGCCAGGGATTAAATTTGGGGCCACCCTGGTGATTGCGGTGATCTCCGCCGAAATGTTCAACCAGACCAACTGGCAGCGCATCTATGCCTGCAAATCCGATACCGTGGTGCGGCGTTCCTTTTTGGGCTCTTTCCTAATCATTTGGCCGATACTGTTCATCGCTGGACTGCTGGGGATTTTGGCGATGAACTTTGGCTTCAACGACGACCGGGCCTTTTTCTCGCTGATCCAAGCCCTAGAACTCCCCGGCTGGGTCAGTATTGCCGTCCTCGTCCTCGTGCTGGCCCTGGTGATGAGCAGCCTGGATTCCTTACTCAACGGCATCGCCAGCCTATTTACCACCGACCTGCTGCGGATCTTTCCAGAAAAGTCTACCAACAGCATTCTCAACCTCACCCGCATCATTACCCTCATCGCAGGCATTCCGGCCATCATCATCGCCGCCAGGGGCTACAACGTGCTGTACCTGTTTCTGCTGGCGGACTTGGTCTGTGCCGGGGCGCTGTTCCCGGTGCTGTTCGGCCTCTATTCCAAACGCCTAACCGGACAAATGGCCCTCTGGAGTGCCGTGGCCGCCATCGCCGCCGGAGCCTTGTTTTTCCCAAAACCCGACTTCAGCCCCTGGAATGGCCTGCCCTTTGCCGGGGATTTGCTAGTCAGCTTTGCTGCACCCATCGTCGTATCCGCTGTCCTTTGTCTAGGGTGGATTCAGCTCCGCGCCAGCCAAGGCAAAACCGAAGCCTACGATTTTGGCAAACTCAGCCGCGACATTCGCGCCTACAGGGAAAGCGTGGCCGTCTCACCCAAGGGTTAGCGCCGCACCCACACCACGGGGGAGATCCGCCACCACGCCCTCCCCCTCAGGTCATCCGCTCGTTGCCGCTAGCGTAGCATGGCTATATCCAGAGCCATGCTGGCGGGAGGTGCCATGACGCAGTATTCCATCACTCAGGCCAAAGACAAGCCCACCCAGAACATTCTCCCGGCGACGGCAACCTTAACCGCCCCTAGCCGATGCATGGTGCTGCAAGGGGTGAGATGGAACACCTACCAGGCGCTGATTCACGATTTGGAGGCAGAACCGGGTAAGCGCTTGACCTATGACCAAGGAACGTTAGAGATTATGGCCCCATTGCCACCCCATGAAAGTTATAAGAGCCTGATGGGGCGTTTGGTGGAAGTCACTACTGAAGAAACAGAAACCGAGATTCGCAGCCTGGGTTCTACGACTTGGAGCCGCGAAGATTTGCAAAAAGGGTTGGAGGCTGATGAGTGTTTTTATATCCAAAACGAGCGGCTGGTGCGGGGCAAAGACGCCATAGACCTGACGGTAGACCCGCCGCCCGACCTAGCCATTGAGGTAGACAACACCAGCAGCTCGATGAACCGTATGGCGATTTATGCAGCCCTAGGGGTGCCGGAGGTATGGCGGTTTGATGGCGAGCCCCTTACACTCTATGGCCTAGAAGCGGGAGAATATCGCCCCCAGGAAGCCTCTAGGGTGCTGCCGCTGTTGCAACGGGCCGACGTTTTACGTTTTTTGCAAGCTAGCCAAACCATGGGCGAAACCACTTGGGTCAGAGCGTTTCGTCAGTGGGTGAGGGAACAACTCAAGGACTGATATCCTTGGCGTCACTGCCCCCTGGCGTTGCTGAATAACCCGATACATTCGCAACCATTGGGCCGAGGCTCTAATATCGTCAGAACTCCGTTCATACGCGGATTTAGCCCTGCCAAACGCTCGAAAGGAAAAAAATCTCAGGAGCCATAACCCTTGATCTTTGATAAATCCCTATCCTGTCCTTACCTGGGGGCAACCCCTAGACGCTACAGTAAAGGCCGGATGCAGTGGTGGGGGAGCCTTAGTGTATGGCAATTATCCAGGTTAACGGGCTGGGCAAACAGTATCGGGTAGCCGCTAAGGAGTCAGGGTTTAGGGGCACCCTGCGGCATTTGCTCAAGCGTCAGTACCAAACGGTGGAGGCTGTGCGAGGGGTGTCCTTTAGCATCGAGCCGGGGGAAGTGGTGGGCTTTTTGGGGCCAAACGGAGCCGGGAAAACCACCACCCTGAAAATGTTGACGGGGTTGATCCATCCCTCATCGGGCACGGTGACCGTGGGCGGCTATGAGCCTTTTCAGCGCAAAACCAACTTTTTGAAGACCATTACCCTGGTGATGGGCCAAAAGCAGCAATTACTCTGGGACTTGCCCGCCCTCGATTCCCTGCGGATCAACGCCGCTATCTACGGGCTGTCCGATGCGGTGTTTCGGGAACGGGTAAACGAACTTAGCGAAATGTTGGATCTCGGCAGCAAGCTCTCCCAGCCCGTCCGCAAACTCTCCCTGGGGGAACGGATGAAAGCAGAAATGCTGGCGGCGCTGCTCCATCGGCCCCAGGTGTTGTTTTTGGATGAACCGACCCTAGGACTCGATGTAAACGCCCAGGTGGCGGTGCGCGACTTTCTGCGCGACTACAACCAGCGCTACCAGGCCACTATTCTGCTCACCAGCCACTACATGGCCGACATCACCGCCCTCTGTCGGCGGGTGCTGCTGATTCACCAGGGCCAGCTTATTTACGATGGCGACCTCGACGGGCTGCTGAATCGCTTCGCCCCCTACCGAGAAGTCACCGTAGAACTTGCGGATAACGGCAATGCGGCCCAACTGGCTGATTACGGCGACCTCGAATCCTTAGAAGGCTGCACCGCCAGCTTCATTGTGCGCCGGGAGGATCTCACCCAAACCGTTAGCCGCCTGCTGACCGATCTAAAGGTGCAAGATCTAACCGTCAGCGATCCCCCCGTGGAGGAGGTAATTGGCCGGGTGTTCGCCACTGGAGGTCGCTAGGATCTGGACTTGGCCCTCGCCATACTCCTGCAAAAACTCCCCAAAATCCGCTACGACTGCTTCGACGACTGCGGTGGGGTTAAGTCAATACCGTGCTTGGAGAAGGATCCGTTGATTTTGGATGCGAACTCGGCGAGTTGCTCGTTCTGCTGCTTCAGCACAGCGCGATCTATCTCTCGGGTCATCGACGAGTGGTTGAGAAGTTATCAAACCAGCCGCGTTTCCAAAAAAAGTAAATTTGCAGCCCCGCGATCACCGCCATTACGCCTAGGCAGATTAAATAGCCCCAATACCATTCCAGTTCTGGCATATTAAAGGGGGAAGCACTGGGGTTAAAGTTCATGCCATATACCCCAGCAATAAAGGTAAGGGGAATAAAAATTGAAGAGATAACCGTCAACAGTTTCATCACTTCATTCATGCGGTTGTTGATGGAGGACAGATAGACATCCATTAAGCTAGAGGCAATTTCCCGATAGTTTTCGATGATATCCACCACTTGAACAATGTGGTCATAGACATCTTGCAAATATAGTTTGACCTCCTGGCTTACTAGGTCTTCACTGTCGCGGATGAGGCTATTAATCACGCTGCGCTGGGGCCAAATATAGCGACGCAGTTTCATCAGGCCACGTCGCATACGATGGATATTTTCAATGGTTTCACGGCTAGGATTGTCAACTACCTCTTCCTCTAGGGCTTCAAGTTCTTCGCCAATGGCCTCTAGTACAGGGAAGAAACTATCCACGATCGTGTCCAGCAAGGCATAGGCTAAATAATCTGGCCCTTGGTGACGAATGGCCCCAATGCCTCGGCGAATGCGATCTCGCACAGGTTCAAAGGAATCCCATTCTGGCTCTTCTTGGAAGGTAACAAGAAAGTTTTTTCCTAGCACAAAGCTCACCTGTTCACTAGCTACCCCAGTGCCCGTTTCCTTAGAACGCACCATTTGCATGATGACCAGAATTTGATCATCGTAAAAATCAATTTTGGGGCGGTGGGGCACGTTGACCACGTCCTCCAGCATCAGTGGATGCAGGTAAAAGATCTGGCTGATCTGCTTAAGGATGCCTTCACTGCCTAGGCCACGGGCATCCATCCAGCTCACCGGCTGTTGTCGCACAATGGTACGGCAGTCCTCGACTCGCTCAATGGCCTTACTGAGGGATCCGTTAGGGCCGTAGGCCATCAGCACCAGTTCCGTGGGTAGGGCATCTTCGGGAA
>CAZWNR010000355.1:0-4920 GCA_964635665.1 uncultured bacterium
TTTGATGGTTTTCGATGATTTGGCAAATTGTTCTCTCTGAAATGTCACCTTGGTCAGATTTAGAATAGATCGTGACCAGGATAATCTTAGTTTGAGTCTTTAGGTAGTAGATAACCCGGTAACCGCCACTTTTACCTCGCTGAGCATCGCTATTTCTGAGCCGAACCTTAAAGACTGCATAGGAAATGCCCGAAATTTGATCGCCAGGGCACTCTCCAGTCTGTAATTGAGTTAGCAAAGATTCTAAGGCTGAGCGAATGCGGCGATAGCGCTTGGCCAGGGTGCGGAGGTTACGCTTGAAGTCAGACGAAACCTCAATCTCGATGGGCGGTAGCTCACTCGGCATCAATGCCGTCCCACAGTTCGGCGAGGGGTATAGTTTGGCCAGTCATGGCTTCATGCCATCCCTGGCGAAAGCTTTCTTCGGCACTTTTGAGGGTGACGCTTTCGCGGAAGAGCCGCACGATCTGTAATAGATTGGGCAGATATTCAGGAGGGGTTTGCTCAATCTCTTGCATTACGGCATCGAGCACGACGTTAGTAGAAGCCATGGGGTTGCCTGCGGTCATGGGGTTTGGGAAAGAACTCTCTCTATGGTAGCCCTAGCCTAATGAGTAGCCACGGTAGAGTTGGCACTGCCCACCACTGGAAGAATGTGCAATCACCCCAATGCAATCGGCTTAACTGGCTTGGTTTTAAGAAGGATTGGGCTGACTGAGATAGCCGGAATTTAATGGTGGGCATTGCCCTACTGATTCTTCCTATAAACACTGAAACCCCGCCAAACGGCGAGGTTTCAGTCAATCGGAGCGGCGGGATTTGAACCCACGACCCCTACTACCCCAAAGTAGTGCGCTACCAAGCTGCGCTACGCCCCGATATCGCACAGATTAATTGTGCTCAACTAGAATAGCACAGGTCTGCGCTTCATCACCTGAAAATTGAAAAACTGGCTGGAGCAGATTTCAGGACACCTTGGGGCCACAAAGCCTAGGCCTTGGACGGCAACCTGAAGATTTCACGGGGGCGGTTGGGCCTGTTCCGCCTGCCATACGGCCTCTAGGGTAAAGGGTAGGGCGGCGGTTTCCACGGAAATAGAGTGGATCCCCCAGGCGACGAGATTGGCAATGAGTTCGGGGTGACGGACGGGGGCTTGCCCACAGATAGAGCAGGTGAGGCCGCAGCGGTGGGCCTCCTGGATCAGGTGGGCCATGGCCATTTGGATGACGGGATGGCGCTCATCGTAGGCCGAGGCCAGGATGGGTTGATCGCGATCCACTGCCAGCAGCAGTTGGGTGAGGTCGTTCGATCCGATGGCGATGCCCTGTACCCCGGCCTGGGCATAGGCAGGCAGCAGAAACAGCACCGAGGGCACCTCCGCCATAATCCACAGGGCAAATTGGTCGTAGTCCTTCAGTCCGGCCTGCTGGATGTATTGCTGACAGACCAGGACTTCCTCCACCGTTCGCACAAAGGGCAAGATCAGCTCTAGGTTGGTATAGCCTGCCCGTTGCAGGGTGGCGAGAGCCGCCAGTTCGACCTCAAACAGGCGGGCATCGGCATCGTAGCTGAGGGTACCTCGCAGGCCCAGCATCGGGTTAGGCTCTAGGGGCGGGCTGCCCTCCAGGGCTTGCCACTCGTGGGAACGCAGATCGAGGCTGCGGTAGCGCAGGGGTTTGGATCCAAGCCGCTGAAGGATAGGCTCTAGCTGTTGCACAATCCGGCTTTGCAACTCGGCCCCCCGCCCTTGGTTCACCCAATGCCACGGGTGGTGACCCTCCAAAATGTCCAGCAACAGCCATTCTGATCGTAGTAGACCGACCCCGGCAATGTGATCCACGGGCAGGGTATCCAGCCGCCGGATTTGGCTGAGGTTTGCCATCACCTTAGTGCGCAGGTTGGTATAGGAGGCCAGGGGCTTGGCCTCTAGGTGGGGCTCGGCAGGGCGAATGGGGGCGGGGATGGACGGCATTTGGGCCGCATCCAAGCCATAGACAATGCCTCGGTCGCCATCCAACCAGAGGGGCGTCGCATTTTCTAGGATGGCCGTGGCCTGGGGCGCGCCCACAATGGCGGGAACCCCAATTTCCCGTGCCAAAATGGCCGCATGGCAGGTGGCTCCGCCCTGCTCCGTCACAATGCCCACCACGGCCCCAAGCTGAAGGAAGACATCGGGTTGGAGATCGGGTAGCACCACAATGGCGTTGGGAGGAAGAGGATGCGGCAACTGCTGGGGTTGGGTGGCCACCACCGCCGTCCCCTGCACCTGTCCGGCAGAGGCTCCAATGCCCCGGACCACCGTACTGACCGAGGGCAGATGGAGGCGGCTTGGGGCGCGACCTGGGCGAGTTGTGGGAGGACGCGCCGTCGTCGCCGATGCAACGGGGGGAGAGGGGAGACGGAAATAGGGAATCACCTGGGTAATCAAAAACTGTTCGCCCCGGTCGGTAGGGCAGAGAATCCACTCCAGACCAAGGTCAAAGGCGGGAACATGGTCGGCCATCCAGGGGTCGGCCATGAGCACCTGGTAGCTGCGCTGGGCTAGGTCGATGAGCCGGTGGATCTGATCGTTGGTCAGCGGGGAAGAAAGGGTTGGATCGCCCCTTTGGGTGATGCGCAGCGGCAGTAGCGTCGTGGTCGCGCCCTTAGGCTGTCGTGCGGCGGGTGGTGATGAACGGCCCTGAGGCGAATCATCCCCCAGCCCAGGGCCAATTTGGTACACTTGTTCCTGGAAGCCCGGCTGCCAACGCAGATTATCCGGCTGCGCTAAGTCCATCTGGCCCTGGGCGGGAATAGCCTCTCCCCGCACCAGGGGAAGTCCGAGGCCCTGCACGCAGTCCCAGGTAGCCCGCTGCGCCTCTAGCCGCAACGTTCCCGTCACCAGGGCAGGCTGGAGGGGCATCAGCAACGTCGCTAGGGGCAATTGGCTGAGGGGCCGCCGCTGTTTTCGCCACACCACTAGGTTGCGAGCCGATAGGGCCTCGGCCCAAAACTGTTGAATGGCCTTGGGTAAAGACACCAGGGCCGGGCTGCCCACCTGCGCAGGCCACAGCCCCAACCCCAGATCAGAGCGGTGCAATTGCTGGGTTGGGGGCATCCCCAGGGAAGCCCGCAGAATCCAGGTAGGGTGAGGCCAATCGAGCAGGGGAGTAAGCAATGTTGGGGGTAAATCGGCGGCCATCAAAGCCCGCTGAGCCCGCTGGCTGATCGGCTGTAGATCCTGTAAGCTAGCCATCTCCAGCCGATCAGGTTGATCGAGCCACCCCCGAAGCTCGGGGGTATTCAGCGTACTCAGGACAGATTGCCAAATCTGCGCCGGAATCACCTGCCCCGCCACCACGGGTAGACGATGTTTCGCCAATAGGCCCAGGGCATAGACCTTGTAGCCCACCTGGGGGAGGTCACTGGCGCATACCTGATCTAAATCTTGCAGCCAGGTCATGACAGAAGCGGAGGCAGAGCCGAAGATAGGAAGGTCGATTGTCCGCTTATTATGATTGGCCTAGGAACTGACCTAATGGGTGATGCCGCTAGGCACTGGCCAAGCACGCAATCTGTCAGGGGCAAGACCACGGTTCCCTATCGTCTCCTAGGTTGCAAAGGCCCGATCCGCTACCACCCCTTCGCAGATCTAGACTCACCTTAGGAGGTCATCAAATTACAGAGTTGTTATACCTCCACTGTAAATCGAATTCGTGAGATCTGAGTAGGGTGGATTTGAGTCGGGTCGCCCAGGCCATCTTTGCCTAGCCCCGTCCTAGTCCTAATGGATGTCGCACAGATACATAGATTTACGCTCACGCCCTCGGCGACCTTTCCCCACAATGGAAGGGGGGATTGGGGCAACAAAGCCCGATTTCTAAGCGATCAAGTAACCAATCAGGGAGCATAGGACGATGGGCATCGGTCTGCACCAATCACGGGGCTGGCAGCGCAGGGCGGAGACGCTGGTAGGGTTGTTTTTGACGGGGGCCTGTCCCCTGTGCGAACGATCCACCACCCAGGCGATCTGCCCGGCCTGCGAACGTCAGGTACGCCAAAGCCAGATTGCCAATCCCCTCGACCCCAGCCACCCAGGGCTGCCGGTGCTAAGCTGGGGCCGCTACGAAGACAGCCTACGCCAAGCGATTCGCCACCTCAAGTACAGCGGCCACCCCGAACTGGCTAGCTGGCTGGGCCTAGAACTGGGGCGAACCTGGCAGCATCACCAGCGCACGAAATCGGCCAAAGCCCCGCGTCCCTTTGTTTTCGTACCGATTCCCCTCCATGTCAGCAAGCTCAAACAGCGAGGGTTTAACCAAGCCGAACGCTTGGCCCAGGGAATGGGGCGGGCGGTACAGGTGCCCGTGGTGGGGGCAGGGTTGGTGCGGGTGCAGGCCACCCAAGCCCAACACAGTCTGGGCCGAGCCGAGCGGCAGGCTAACCTTGCCCAGGCCTTTCAGACTAATCCCAGCCACCTTCCATCCCTGCGCCAGAAAACCGTTTGGCTCGTAGACGACATTTTCACCACCGGAGCCACCGCCCACGCCGCCGCCATCACCCTCCGGCAAAGCGGCATTTCCGTCGCAGGCATCTGCACCGTGGCCCGTGCGGAGAGACTAGATCCTCCCTAGAGCGTGCGGGTTTCCAGGGGCAGAAAGACCGTGAGCACTTCTCCGGCCTGGGGGCGTTGGCGCACGATCAGTTTGCCACCGAGGGACTGGAACAGATTTTTGGTGGCATGGAGGTTGAGGCTGAGGCCGCCGGTTTCGGGCTGAAAAATCAGCAGTTGCCCCAGGGCCTTGAAGGGGGAAGACAGCAGCGTATCGGCATCTGGCCCCTCGTCGTCGGGGTCGGCGGCGGGGGTCTGCGACTGAAACTGAAGCTTGAGTTGGTGCCCCGCCAGGGTAACGGCCAGTTCGATGTGGCTGTAGGGGGGCA
>CAZWNR010000356.1:0-4894 GCA_964635665.1 uncultured bacterium
CTGATGTCGCCGATACGACTCACCACTTCGCCACTGCGGTGGCTGTCGAAGTAGGTCATCGGCATGCGCAGCAGCTGATGGCCATACTCAAGCACCATTCCCAACTGGAGTCGTTGGGCGAAATGGCCCACCATGTGGCCCTGAATCAGGCTGATGGCACTGCGAAAAATAAACAGGAACAGCATCGCCAACCCCAAGCTGGTGAGCAGCTGGCTATCTCGGCGCACCAACACATCATCAGTGAGCAGCTGCATCAGCAAGGGCATCGCCAATGCCAGCAGACCGATCACAATGTTGATGCTCAGAGCCTGCAGCAACAGCGTGCGATAGGGCCAGGTCAAGCGCAGAAAGCGCAGAAAAGGCCCACGCTTCTCCTCGGGCTGCAGCAGGAGTCGGTTGAAATCCGGCTCCAGCAGCAACATCACGCCATTGCCCCAGCCCTCACGAAACTCCGCCCAGGCAAGCTTGCGAATGCCGACGGCAGGATCGGCGATCACCACCCTGGATCCCCTGCGGCCGAAGAGCACAACCCAGTGGTTGCCCTTCCAGTGGCAGATCGCGGGCAGGGGAAGGGCCTCGAGCTGCTCCAGCAGAGCCGGATCGGCCCGCACGGCTCGCACGTGGAACCCAAGGGCATCCGCTCCTCGCCTGAGCCCCAGCAGGGTGGTGCCCCTGGCTCCTGTGCCCACCAGTTCGCGGACGCGCGAGAGGGCCAACCGCCGGCCATGGTGGCGAGCCACCGTCACCAGACAGGCAGCTCCGCAATCCTCCTCAGCGTGTTGCTCGACCCACTCGTAGCGCGCCATCAACTACAGCTTTATGGGCCAAGATCAAGGAAGGTTATAGACATGCGTTCCTTGCCTGCCTTGCCGAGCGCCAGACAGAGGACGCTCAGCCCCGGGCCGTGGCAAGGGCCTTCTTGCCCTCCACCGGCGCATGCAGCGCCTGGCTGAGGGGCGCAACGCCATAGTCGCGCTCCAGCAGGTCCATCACCGTGCGGCCGAAGTCGGCGGGGTTGGTGTCGAAAGCTTCCAGGCAGATGCGGCCAAAGGTGCTACCCATCGGCTCCGGGTTCCAGAGCATCTTGCGGGCATGCCAGGGCATCATGCTCATCGGGTTATAGCCCGGTTGAAGCAGGCCCTGGTCGAAGCCGTATTGCTCCAGGTGGGTGTGGGGCTGCAGGCCGATGAAGAAGATGGCCGGCTCCACCTTGTCGGCCCCGAAGATCCGCTCGAGCTCGCGGTGATAGGCCACGGTCTGGCGGATGGTCTCGGGCCGTTCATCGATCACGTTGAACGAGTAGTTCACGGAAACGTGTTCGCGGAAGCCGGCTCGGGCCAGCATGCGGCAGCTCTCCAGCACGGTGCGCAGGTTGTAGCCCATGCGCATCTTGCGCACCAACTCCTGGGAACCGGAGGTGATGCCGATCTCGAAATACTCCATGCCGGTGGCCACCATTAATTCAGCCAGCTCGGCGTCGAGGTTGTCGGCGCGGATGTAGGCGGCCCAGCGGATGTCGTTCCAGCCCTCGGCCTGGATCGCCCGCAGCAGCGTCTTGGCATCCTCGATATAGCGACGGGCTGGGATGAACTGGGCATCGGTGAACCAGAATCCGCGCACGCCACGGGCATAGAGCTGGCGCATCTCGGCGATCACCTCCTCCACCGGATTCACCCGCACCGCCTTGCCCTCCACCACGGTGTAGACGCAGTAACAGCAGTTGTGGGGACAGCCGCGCTTGGTTTGTACGCCAATATAAAAGTCTTGATCCTGCAGGTAATAGTCAAATTCCGGCCAAATTTGCTCGATATAGCCGTAATTGCAGGCGGTTTTTTCGATGGGGTCGGGTTCTTCGTGGATCAGTCGCTGGCGAGGGGTAGTTTCTCCGGCAATGTAGCAGCGCTGGTCGGAAAAGTCTTGCCCCCGCAGCAGCCGCTCTAGCAGGGTTTCCCCTTCACCCACGGAAATAATGGTGCCCTTGGGCAGACGCTGATTGAGTTGTTCGTAGAACACACTGACGGCCCCGCCGCCCACGACCACGGTCACCTGATCGCGATGGCGCTTAGCCCGTTTCAAGCCGCGTTTAATCAGACCCTGGTTGCGCCACAGTTCTGCTAGGTAGGTGGTAGCCATGCGCAGACCACCCATCGCCCCCCGCAGTTTTAAGAAGGGATTGCGGGCGTAGAAGAATTCAAAGGCATTTTGCAGCGGGTTGCCGCCCCGTCCACCCACGGGGGCAAAAATTTGGATATCTCGCCAGGAGAAGACCAGCAGCGTGGGCCGAAATTCGTCGATACAGCGATCTAGGGCGGCACCGTAGTCCAGCGGGGGCACGGCTCCTAGGTCAAAAATACGCTGTTCTAGGTCTGGGAACAGCTTGTGAAGATGATCGGCCAGGTACACCACCCCAATGGGAAAAATCGGGTTGCAGGGCAACCGAACGTAGAGCACACGGGGCAAGTCGGCGGATTGAGGGGTCATCATTCGTAGGCGGAGAGACGGTCAGAGTTATCCTGTAGGGCCACGTCCCGGCTAAGGAGTGCTGACCCTGAGAGGGGTTCACCTATCTTTACAATAACACTCTCCTTTAGATGCGGAGGCCCTGGGGAATTCGCTTCCGCCCCCGCTGTGATAGACGGGGATCAATAAACCAATCAATGGCTTGTTGATAGATCATTGACAATGCACCACCATCCCGAAGCGGCATGGCCTAGCCTGATGATTGCGCGGTAAGTCTACAAACCATTTGGGGCCGGGGGTAACGCGGTCTAGCTAGGGTTTCGTTGGTGGCGCACCGTTGCTAAAATCTAAAGAAAGTCTTAAGATTTAGAAGGGCATGCACCTCGGTAAGGCCTTGAGCGATCCATGGCCCTTGCCCCTAGAGCCTAGAATAGGTTTCTGAAAAAATTGATAGAAGCAAGTGTTTATCGTCGGTAAAGTTGAGCGGCTAAGTCACTAGGGATTAATAAAGTCTCTGTAAGAAATCTTACGCTCTGTACCCTTTCATTACAGTTTCACAGGGGTTGGTAGTCGCCTTTACAGCCATTGGGGATCGCCAAGTGTTAGGGTCTCCATAGTGATTCATGCAGTTATGCCCGCAGCATCAATGGCACAAATTCTTGATCCCATCCCTTCCGATAGCTCCAGACAAGTGCTCTGTTGCTATGTCAACGCTACCAGTAAGATTCAGATTGCTCGCATTACAAACGTTCCCGATTGGTATTTTGAACGGGTTGTCTTTCCTGGGCAGCGCTTGATGTTTGAAACCGTACCCAAGGCCATGCTGGAAATTCACACGGGCATGATGGCCAGCGCCATTTTGTCCGACACCATTCCCTGCGAGCGGCTTGCCATCGATCAAGACGATGACGCTGGGGAGGTTGACGCCGCCCCCACCACGGAATCCAGCACTGAAAAGCCCGCGGTCGCGGCCACCTAAGGCTCCTGTTCCCTACCCATGGCCTCAAGAGTGGATGGGAACGCATCAAGTTGTAACATCCCGTGCCATTGATCACGCCCCTGGGGCGAGGTCGTGCTATTGAAAAGGTAAGTCTTCCTGCGTTTGGGCTCAAACTTTGGACTTACCTTCTTTTTTATGGCTATGGCGCATTGCCGCGTGGTCTATGGGGCTAACCCTCACAGGCTACGGTCTGCTGGCTGCAACGGGGGGCTATTGGGCCTATCGTAGCCGCCAGCCCGATCCTCCCTCCTGGCTACGGCTTCTACACCTTACCCTGGGCGTCACCCTGGTGATTCTGGTGCTACTGTTGCTGTCCATCGGCATTGTGGGCACCTTGGGCGAGTATGGTCGCCTGGGTCATTCTGTTCACCTGCCCCTGGGGTTGCTGGTGGTGGGGTTGGTGTTGGCCTCCGCTTGGAGTGCTAGCCGCATTAGCCTAGAACGGCCCTGGGCGCGCAAGCTTCACCTAGCGTTGAACGGCGGATTGGCTCTGGCCCTGGCGGGGGTGGGGCTGTCGGGTTGGCAGGTGGTGCAAAAGTATTTACCTTAGGGGAAGCCCACCCCATTCCTGCCTCCCCCATGGATTCCACGTCCCCCAATCCAACCGATGCTTCCGGTGTCGTGTCCCCCGCCGCCTCCGCCAAGTCTGGGGTAGACACCGGAGAAAGTCGCCAAGTCTTTCCCATTGCGCCCTTTATCCGCCTAACGTTACTGCTGTTGTACCTGGCGTTGATGGGGCCTCTGCCCTTTCTGGCCAAGGCCACCGATGCTCCGGTGTCGCCCCTAATCTTGACGGTGGGGATCGGGCTGGGCTGGTTGGGGCTGTATGGTGCCCTGGGTCAGCGGGTGGTGGTAGACGATCAGGCCATCGCCGTCAGCTATCCCATCTGGATTCGCTGGCTGTTCCGGGGCGGTTGGCGGTTGCCTTGGGATCAGGCCCAAGCCCTCAAGCCGCGTTCTACCGGGCAGGGGGGGATTGTCTATTACTTTGTGGGTGCCAATACCGAAGGTAAGGACACAGAAGGTAAGGACACAAAAGCCTACCTGTTGCCGATGCGGGTGGCGGGTTTCTCCCGGCTCGTGGGTTTAGTAGAGCGCTACACCGATATCGACACCCAGGATGTGAAACCCCTAGCCCAGCCCTGGATGTACGGTATTCTGCTAGTGTTTACCCTGCTGCTCCTGTTGATTGACCTGTGGACGATCTCCACCGCCCTCACCCTAGCTGGCCAAGCGCAATACATCGCTGGGCTAACTATCTAGGGTGAGCCTAACCCGTCCCAAATTTGACAGATGCTTCTGGCCCTCGCTCCTTTCTGGGCCACCGCTTATACATATCTTTTGCTCATGCCGTCATGCCTGGGAGATCCCCCTAAATCCCCCTTGTAAAGGGGGACTTCGAATCCGGTTCCCCCCTTTTTAAGGGGGGCCGGG
>CAZWNR010000357.1:0-4892 GCA_964635665.1 uncultured bacterium
GGTCGGCGGGAAGGTTGTCTAGGAATTGGTAGCCCGTGGCCAGTTCGATGCGGTGGATGGTGGTGCGGTAGCGCTGCCAATCAGCCTCGATATCGTTGCGGTTGGGCATGTCCACGGCGATGATTTGGCTGTCGGGGCCGAGGCCAAGCCCCCCCTCCGGTAGTCGATCATAGACCAGGATGATCTTCCACAGGCGGGAAGGCACGACGATATTGCGGCTGCCGATGGTGCCCTGTTGGCCATAGGCTCCGGCAAAGATATGGAGTTGATCATCGTATTGGTAGACGCGGTCGCGGCCATACTCCTCCAGTTCGCGCCAGGGGCCACGGTTGTTGGCTGGGGTTTGGGGCACGATGTTGGTCATTAAAAAGGTGGCGCTGTTGTCGCGGACGGTGTTGGTGCGATCTGCCGAGGGCACGATGTGGCCTCGGTCGTAGCCACTGCCCCGGTAGTCGGTGGGGGTAACCTGGTAAAACCCCGCAGGTAGGGAACCATCGGGCCGAAAGTTATCCTGACGGTTGGTGCTCCCTAGCCAGCGGGCATCTACTTGCCAACTGGCCCAGTTGAGGATTTTGCGATCTCGGCTGTAGGAAATGGCGTACTGGGGCCGCTCTAGCAGGTAATTGTTGGGGTTGGTGGTGCCTGCGTGGCTAGGGTTGCCCAGCACCATGTGGGGTTTACTAGAGGGGTCGGCGGCGGGATCCAGCGGCGGCGGGGTGGCGGGGAGAGCCTCGCAGGCGAGGCCATCATTGTTGCCATCCAACTGGAAGGGATCCCCCGGTAGGGCCTCTAGCACCGCCTGGGCCTGGGCCTGGGAAAGAAAATCCCCGCAGTAGCAGCGGTCATCGACGCAGGGGGGAAGATCCGATACATCCCGTGCGCCTTGGGCGGGGATCAGTCCACAACTGGCCAAACTTATCCCCATGACCACTAGGGCTATCCCCCGGATCCAGGGGGTTACCATTGGGTTTTGTAGCTTATTCATATTGATATACCGTTGATGTATCGGCGGACAGTGGTTGGAATGCCGATCTGGAGGTAGCTTTGAAGCGTAGGATCGGGGTTGAATGAGTCATTGTTCTTAGGGTTCACAATTCTAGGGATTTATGGTTCTGATCTCCATCTAGGATTTCCAGGACTGGCCCTAGGAGATAGCTGTTTAGTTGCACAAGACACCCAATAGCTATAAGAATGGAGTGGTTAATCCCCCTATCCCCCTACCCCCCATGGGGATTTTGGCCTGCACTGGGGATGATCCTAGGGTTATACCAGGGAGCTACGCCTAGACAGGTCTGGGGTTAGGATGCCCAACGGTTAACCCCGAAACTGCAAAGACGCAATCACAATCGGACAATCGGACGCCATCATGCTGAAACAAGTCATTTCCCAGTTCCAAACCCGTTTCCCTGCCCCTGAGGTTCACGCCCACTGCGACGGCCCCTGCGGTGTCTACGATCCCTCCTCGGCTCGGGTTGCTGCCGAAGCCGTGGTCTCCATGACCAAGAAGCTTCTCGATCTCGAACTGCCCGCCCCCGGCGACAAGGCCGCTGCGGTGGCCTACCACAACACCTTCGCCCGCTATAGCGCCATCAAAGAAGAGCAGGCTCAACTGGCCAAAGAGGAACTGCTGATTCTGTGGACCGACTACTTCAAACCCGTTCACCTAGAGCAATTCCCCGACCTCCACGACACCTTCTGGAAGGCCGCCAAGCTCTGCTCTGCCTGTAAGGTGGAAGTGAGCGCCCAGCATGCCACTGAACTGATGGAAGCCATCCAAAAAATCCACGGTATGTTCTGGGCCACCAAGAACCGGGATGTGGCTTGGTTCACCGCCAGCTAACGATCCGCCATCGCCCCCTGTGGGCGATCCCTCGGATCATGGGTGATTAGGATCATCCACCCCCACCCAGAGATGCCATGGCGTCCCTGGGTGTTTTTCATGGAATGCACCGTGGTTTTCCAAGGATTCGTGTTTCTCAAGGACTAGCGCTGCCATGACCGAATCGGATCGTCTTCCGCCGCCCTCCACCCTGCGTTCTAGCCGCCTAGGGGATGTGGGGTTATGGCTACTGCGACGACGGCAGCGGTTCCGCGTCACTGGGGATTCCATGCGGCCCCTGCTGATCCCTGGGGAAGAAGTGTTGATTAACCCCACCGCCTATCGCCAGATGGTTCCCCAGCCAGGGGATTTGGTGGTGGCCCGCCATCCCCACCAGCCTGGATTGCGCCTGGTTAAATGGGTGGCCGCCGTGAAGCCCCAGGGCTGCTTTCTCCAGGGGGTTAACCTAGGGGCCAGCACCGATAGCCGATCCTTTGGTTGGGTGCCTGTGGATTGCATCCTGGGGCAGGTGATTTGCCGGTTTCCCTAGGGGGTTTCCGCCTCCGAAGTGGCAACCTCTGAAGTGGCAACCTCTGGGGCCACCACTTCAACCACGGCAGCCGTGGGCATCGAGGCTAGCGCTGGGGTCGAAGGTTCTGGGGATTCTGTGACAAGGGACTCCGTGACAAGGGACTCTGTCACAGGGGCAGAGTGAAGGGCATCACCCCCTAGCGCCACCTCAGCCTCGGTGACTTCATCGACGGAGCTCAGTGGCCCCACTAGGGGCTCGGCCTGGGGCGGAATCACCTTCGTATCGGGCACCGCCTTTTCTATTTCTAGCCAGAAATCCTCGTCTTCAGCAGTTTCCTTGGCGGCGTCTTCTGGGGTCTTCTCATCGGTTTCGTTCTTAGGAACGGTTTCCACCACTTCCTGCGTCACCTCTTCTGCCGGAGCCGTGGAAACTGCCGGGGTCGGGGTGGTGGAGACTGACGCTGGGCTGACGGCCTCTGCTGGGGGCACTGCCGAAGGCAGAACAACCGCAGGTTCAGCCTTTGTGGCTGGAGTAGACTCAGGCTCAAGGCTCAAGGGCGTGGGAGACACCTCCATTGGCGTTGCCGGGGTTGGCACCGCTGGCACCGTATCGTTCCAGGGATCTTCCACCACCGATGAATCGATCCTTTCAGGCCGGAGCGAACTCACCAGCCGACGCAGCAGGTCGGGCTGGCCCTGGGATTCTAGGGTGGCATCTTCAGCCCCAGAACGATTTTGGGGAACCGGGGCAAATTCTTGATCCTTGGGCGAAACCTTTGGCCCCCATTCCTGGAGGTCTTGGTCAATCTGCTGTAGGTCAAGCTCCGATTCGCCCTCAGGGATAGGTAGTTCGAGGGTATCGCTAGGCACTGCATCGCTAGGTACCGTATCCGGGGCCATGGAATCATCAGGGGCAACGGAATCCGATTCGACCTCAGGATCGGCGGGTTTCTCTTCCTTGGTTTCTGCGTCCACCGGGGCTGGCGGCTCTAGGATGAGCGAATCCTCAGCCTCTGGGGTGACGAAGGGACTGTTGGGATCGAGGGTTTCCGGCGGGGGCGCAGCGGGGGCGTTGAGATCCAAGACCACCGAGGGCTGAAGGGGGGTCTCAAATTGGGAGGAAGCCTGCTGAATGCGCTGGAGCACCCCTTGCCCCTCCTCGCCCGTTAGGGTTTGGGGGCGGGAGTTACGGATGCGGACGGGCACAAACTCCACCTGCATCTGCTCCTCTTGCAAAGATACCTTCAGCATCGCCGAGTCTTGATCCTGAAGCGGCTGATCGGGCTTAAAGACAAAGTCTCCTAGGGAGTAAGCAATGGGGCGACCTTTATAGATTTCTCCGCCCTGAATCACCGTGGGATGGTAGCCCACCACCACATCCGCCCCCTGATCAATGGCGAGGCGGGCCAGGTTGGTTTGCACAAAGTTGGGGGTTTCCTCCAGGTGATCCACCCAGCGGAAGTTCACTACGATCCAGTCCACTTGGTCGCGGATAGCCTGGAGATCCTGCACAATTTCCGGCATATTCTGGGCATTAAACCCCGCCCGCTCCTCAAAGGCCGTAGACCGCTTAAAGTTTTCCAGCTCTCGAGCCACGGTTTCGTCTTCGGCCCCAGCCCGCTCCTTCAGGGCACTGGTGTCGATGGCGGCGTCGTTGCCCCCCATGGCATAGCTGAGGTAGGCAATCCGCTGGCCCTTCACATCCAAAATTTCGGGACGACGGGCCTCGGTGGCGTTGCGACCAGCCCCCACTCGGTAAAGCCCATTGCTATCTAGGGCGGTCAGGGTTTCGGACAGCCCCTCAGCCCCATACTCCATCAGATTGCTGTGGGTGAGGTTGATGATGTCAACGCCGCTATTGGCCAGCATCCGGGCCGCCTCTGGCCGGGTCTGTTGGCGAAACTCTTCGTTCAAGCTAGTGGCCGCTGTGGCTAGGGGCGTTGCCAAGTTCACCAGGGAAACATCGGCATTAAAGTACTCCTCCACCTCGGCAAAGAAGCCCCCTTCTGCCTCCACTTGGTCAAAATTAACGTCTTCCAGGGAAATATCCCCACCAAAGAGCAGGGTAACCTCATCCATAGGCACCGGACTTGGCTTGGTGTGGGGAATCACCGCCACGGGTTCCAGGGCTGTATCGACCACCGAAGACCGGGGAGCCGCACCGGGGGCACGGGGGGGGCGAGGAAAATCTGCTGGGGCCGCCGTTGCCGTACTAGACCGACCGACCGGATCAACTACCCCAGACGCCGAGCCCGTGCCTCCAATGGGCGGCAAGCTGGGAGAGGTTGGACGGGCCTCAGCCTGAACCGAACCCTCCACCGGGGGGTTCTCCTGGGAGTCTCCATTCCTTGGGGCGAGCCGAGATTGGGACTCTGGGGCCTGGGCCGAAAAGGTCGGGAGGCTAGGGGACGACCCCGACAGCACCACTTCTAGCAAACAACCAAAGACAAAGGCCGCCACCGCCGATCCTGTCAGCATAAAGGCCCGTAGGGTTTTCAGCCGCTGACTGGGACTCTGGGGCCTGGGCCGAAAAGGTCGGGAG
>CAZWNR010000358.1:0-4871 GCA_964635665.1 uncultured bacterium
CGAGCGAACCGCCGAACGCTGGCCTAGACTGCCCTGGGCTGCCACGCAGCCCAGGGCTCTCAAATTACTCGTATCGGGTGGCTTGGGCATGAACCACCCAGCGACGAAACCCCAGGGCCAGACCCAGCAGCAAGGTAATGCCCAAAATCCCGGCCAGGGGGTTGCCATCCAGCCCCGTTACCCAGGCCGGAACGCGCCCCGTGGGCTGGAGGAGATGGCCCACATTCAGCACGTAATACATCCACACCAGGCCGCTGTGCAGCCCTACCGCAGGCCCCAGGCTACCTTGGCGAGGATTGGGTAGCAGGGCTACCCGCCGTGCCCAAACGAGGGTCATGCCTAGCAGCAGCAAGCCCAGAAACTGGGGCAGCATTTTCAGCATCACCGCCAGGGGTTTGATGAAGTGGGCGACCGCAAACAGCAAACTGTTGACCCCTAGCGCCATCGGTGCCGATAACCCCTGTTCCAGTTCCCCTAGCAGCCAGCCCCGAAAGAGGACTTCCTCTGACCACCCCACCGCTAGGGCCGTGAGTGCGCCGCCGAAAATAATGGCTATCCAGGGTTCGTTGGCGATGGCCTCGGCATTGGGCATCGCCCAGCCCATCACGAGCTGAATCATCCCTAGGACCACAATGCTGACAACCCCCAGCCCCAACCCCACCAGAAAACCCCACCCCAGGCGACGAGCCCCGGTGAACCCGATAGCCCGCCAGGGGTGCCGCAGGCCATGCACCCGTCGCTGCCAGAGGGGCAGTAGAGCCAAGAACACCAAATAAAGCATGGCGGTGGGAATGAGATCGCCGCCGGGGAGTCTGCCCTGGCTAGACAGCCGATAGAAGGGCCAAGCCACGGGAAACCACAGGGCTACCGCTAGTACCAGAAACACAAAAACCCGCATCAGGGCGGGCCACTGGGCCACTTGCCATTTATTCATCCAGCCTATTCATCCGGCTCAATGGTGCTGGTTAGCCCTAGGTTGCACAGCCCTTCGCTATAAAATTCGGCATGTTCTAGGGCGCAGGTAATCACTAGGGCGACCCCCGCCGTGTGGGCCTGCATCATAATGTCTACGGCTTGGGGCATGGTGAGGCTAGGCACCACCTTTAACAGGGATTCCACAACATGCTCCATGGAGTTGAAGTCGTCGTTATGAAGCAGAACCCGATAACGGGGGGCTGGCTTACGAAGGGTTGAGGTTGACTTCTTTTCAATCGTTTCAACCGACACAGCGACACCTCGTGATTCCCAGAACGAACATTGCTCTGTGGACTCTAGCGGTAGACCAGAACCACTGACAACAGCCATCCCCTAGGTCACCGGGGATAAGGATGATAGGAATATCCTTGGCTAAGTCCCTCCCATCATAAAACTTTACGCTGGGTTTGGCATCTTTCCCCCGCAACGTCTCCAGTCTGAGCGATTAGCCGAACGATTGAATCCTAGGGTGTTGATCTAGATTCGCTTGGGTGAATAGGCTCTTGGGTGCGGGAAATAGGAGCATCCTGGGCACACCATCACTCATTACTAAAATAGCAACCTATGAAACGACGGCACGGCATCGCGGCTTTTCTGCTGACTGGGCTTTTGGGGGGACAGACTTCAGGGTCAGCTTGGGCGTTGGGGCTTGCGCCGCTGGATCGACAGCCTCGTCAAACGGCCTCCCTGGAGGCCCTTCAACCCGGCTCTCAACCCGGTTCTCAGGCGGCCTATCAGGCAACCCATCAGACCGATCCTCAAGCGCCCCCGTTATGGCGGCTGGCCCAGGCGGCCCAGCCCACCCTGGCCGATGCCGAGCGTCTGTACGAGGAGGCGACGCAACTGTTTAGGGCAGGCCGTTATGAGGAGGCCCTGAACCAAGTCGAAGCGGCGCTGCGGGTGTTGGAGCAGGTGTTGCCGTCGGAGAATCCCAACATTCCCAATGGCTTTGAGCAGGTGGCCCGTGTGCTGAGCCAGCTAGAGCGCCACGACGATGCCACCACCTACTACACCCTGGCACTTCTGATGTCCGAGGCGGGGCGGGGCGTTCCCCTGAATCCGGGAGCCATCGCGAGGTTGCCCCAAACCTTTGCCAACAGTGTGGTAGGGCAGTTGGATGGGCGCAGTTTGCGGGCCGATCAGTTTGGCTATA
This sequence comes from uncultured bacterium, assembly GCA_964635665.1. Lineage (GTDB taxonomy): Bacteria > Cyanobacteriota > Cyanobacteriia > Phormidesmidales > Phormidesmidaceae > Nodosilinea. The sequence continues at coordinate 2,129 of CAZWNR010000358.1, forward strand.
TGGATCTAGAGGATCCCGTCCTTTCCAATGCGCCCCGATCTCGCATGCCGCGCCTGCCGCTGACGGGGGGCTATCTAAATATCCATCTGTTTGAGGGGGTGGCGGGCCAAACGGTGAACCTGGCCGTAACCAGCGACGATTTTGAGGATTTGGTGGTTCTAGTCTTTAGTGCCGAGGGCGGCTTTCTGGCGGCGGCCAGCGGTACTGCCACCCAGATCACCCTGCCGTTGCCCGCCACCGACGCTTACCACGTCACGGTGGGATCGCGCACACCGGAACGCACCGGGCGCTATCGCCTATGGTGGGATGCGCCCAGCGGTGGCCCCGTGGCCAATGCCTTTACCTACCAGGGGGAACACAGCCAAGTACCTCGGGGAGGGGATTCCTTGGATGGCTTGTTTACCATGGCAATCCCAGAAATGGAGTCCCAACTGGCGGCGGTGCGGGCGGAACGGGGGGATCGCGCCCCAGAAGTAGCGGATTCTCTGCTCCAGGTGGGGGTTCTTTATGTTCAACTAGAGCGCTGGGCCGATGCCGAAAGCGCCTATGCTGAAGCCCTCGATATTTTGCGGGCCTTGCCCAATCCCGATCCTCGGCATCTGGAACAAGCCCTAGAGATGATGGGCCTGATGGCAGATCGGCGGGGGGATTTGGCCCAGGCGGAAACGCTGTATCAAGAAGCCCTAAGCCTGAAGCCGCGGGCGCTAGAGCATCTGGTGCCCCAGGGGGATGATGACCGATTTGTGGCCCAGCGAACCCTGGCCTTCGCGCTTTTGAACCTGGCTGGGGTTTATCAACGGCAGCAGCGCTACGACGAGGCAGAACCCCTGATTGCCGAAATGCTGGAACTGGCCAACGGCCTTGAGAACTCCCCAGAAACCTCTCTTTTGCAAGCCTCCCTGAGAGAGTCTGCCGCAGACTTTTACCGCGCCCAGGGCCGAGAGGCCGACGCAGTGGCCCTGTCCTCAGAATCAACCGCAGACTCAGGAACGGCGGGAGGCAATGGGGCGTTGGCTGGCGGAGATTCAGACACTCGATCCATTGCCCATCCGATGGATCTGGATCAACGGGCGATGACCGCCCAAGCTGAGGGCCGCTACGACGAAGCCGAGCAACTGTATCGACAGGCTATTGCCGCTGCCGAACGGATCTACCAGGACGATTTCCAGGGCTATGGGGTGCCTATTCTTTACAACCTGGCGGGGCTTTACCAAGCCCAGGGACGCATTGCCGCCGCCATCGAAACCCTGGAAGCGGGCATTGCCCTAGAGCAACAACAGTTTGACCGCAACCTGGCCACCCTGGGCGAGGCCGGACGACAGCGCTATACGGCCTCCGTGGCCAGCACCCTCAGCCATGCGGTTTCCCTGCATTTGAAGATGGCCCCCGATAATCCATCGGCGGCTCAACTTGCGGTCACGACCCTACTGCGTCGTAAGGGGCGGGTCTTGGAAGCGGGCCTGAACACCCTGGAACTGCTGCAAAACAACCCCAACCCAGAGGATCAACGGCTGTTGGCGGAACTGGATCAACTGCGGCAACAACTGGCGGCGATTTCCTTTGGCGAAACGGCCACCTCTCCCCAGGCCCAGGCCCAACAGCGCACCCTCCGCAGCCAAATCGAGGCCATTGATGCCCTGCTGGCCCGCCGTAGCGCAGCCTTGGCGGTGGAGACTCCCCCTGTGGAATTGGCCGATATTCAGGCCCACATTCCCGCCGACGGGGTGCTGGTGGAGTATGTGCGCTACCGTCCCTTCGACCCTACGAATCCCCGCCGTGGCGACTTTGATGGCACGCCCCTGGCCTGGTCGTTTCGGGGGTTTGGTGCCCCTCGCTATGCCGCCTACCTGCTGAAGCCCTCCGGGGAGGTGCAGTGGGCCGACCTGGGCGATGCCGCCACCATAGATCGTGCTATTCAGCAGTTTTTGGAGGTGCTGCGCTGCGGGGAAGCCAACGCCACCCCCTGCTACGATGCTGAAGATATTCAGCCCGTTGCCCAGGCGGTGGAGGCCTTGGTATTGGCCCCCCTGCGGCCCTGGCTGGGGGAGGCCACTCACCTGCTACTCTCCCCCGATGGCCAGCTTAACCTGCTGCCCTTTGCCGCCTTGGTAGACGATCAGGGCCGCTACCTAATCGAAACCTACACCCTGACCCAGCTCACCAGCGGGCGAGATTTGCTGCGGCTTCAGCAGCAGTCCAGCAGTCCACAGCCCCCGGTGGTGTTGGCCAACCCCGATTTTAACGAGGTCGATACGGCGGGGGTGCCCCTGGTGGCATCGGCCAGTCGGGGGGCCTCGCGGTCGGCGGATTTGGCGAATTTGCGCTTTGGCCCCCTGCGCGGCAGTGAGGAAGAAGTGGCGGCGATTCGGCCCCTGCTACCGGGGAATGCCGTGGTGCTGACCGAGGCGGCGGCGACGGAAAATGCCCTAAAACAGGTGCGTGGGCCGAGCATTCTGCATTTGGCTACCCACGGCTTTTTCTTGCCCGATGCGCCCAGCCCGTCACCGGGGGAGGCTCCAGTCCAGCTTGCGGCGGCGGAAAACCCATTACTGCGGTCGGGGTTGGCCCTGGCGGGCTTTAACCAACGGGCCAGTGAGGGCGAAGATGGGGTACTCACGGCACTGGAAGTGGCGGGACTCGATTTGCGCGGCACCCGCCTGGTGGTGCTAAGTGCCTGCGAAACGGGCCTGGGCGCTGTGGCCAGCGGCGAGGGTGTCTATGGGCTGCGGCGGGCCTTTGGCAT
>CAZWNR010000359.1:0-4869 GCA_964635665.1 uncultured bacterium
CACCAAGACTTCAGTGAAGACACCTACCGCACCCTGGCGGCAGCGGATAACGCGGTGATGCTGGAGGATGCGGCCAAGGGTCTGGAGCCCCAAACCCTGAAGCTGTTTGAGGTGTGTCGGATGCGGTCGCTGCCGATTTTCACCTTCTTTAACAAGATGGATCGGCCCGCCCGTGAGCCCTTGGAACTGCTGGACGAAATTGAGCAGCGCCTCGATTTGCAAACCTACGCCGTCAACTGGCCGATTGGCATGGGGGAACGGTTTAAGGGCGTATTCGACCGTCGCACCCGCCAGATTCACCTGTTTGAACGTACTGCCCACGGCAGCCGCGCCGCCAAGGACACCGTGATTGACCTAGGCGATCCGCGCATCGAGGATTTTCTAGAACAAGACCTCTACTACCAATTCAAAGAAGAACTGGAAGTCATCGAAGAACTGGGGCCAGAACTAGATCTAGAGGCCGTCCACGCCGGACAAATGACCCCCGTGTTCTTCGGCAGCGCCATGACCAACTTTGGCGTCCAGTTATTTCTAGATGCCTTTTTGGACTACGCCCTACCGCCCTCCCCCCGCGACAGCACCATCGGCGAGATTCCTCCCACCCACGAGGAATTTTCCGGCTTTGTGTTCAAACTTCAGGCCAATATGGATCCTAAACACCGCGACCGTGTGGCCTTTGTGCGGGTCTGTTCCGGCAAGTTTGAAAAGGATATGGTGGTCAACCACGCCCGTTCTGGCAAAACCGTGCGCCTGTCTCACCCCCAAAAGCTGTTTGCCCAGGGCCGCGAATCCCTCGAAGAAGCCTTCCCCGGCGATGTGATTGGCCTAAACAACCCCGGTGTGTTTGCCATTGGCGACACCATCTATCAGGGCCAGCGCCTAGAGTACGAAGGCATTCCCTGCTTTTCGCCAGAAATTTTCGCCTACCTGAAGAATCCCAACCCCTCCAAATACAAGCAGTTTCAAAAGGGCGTGTTAGAACTGCGGGAAGAGGGGGCCGTGCAGATCATGTTCTCCGCCGACGAAGCCAAACGCGACCCGATCCTAGCGGCGGTGGGCCAGCTTCAGTTTGAGGTGGTGCAGTTCCGCATGAAAAACGAATACAACGTAGACACCACCCTCGAACTGCTGCCCTACTCCGTGGCCCGCTGGGTGGAGGGCGGCTGGGACGCCCTAGAAAAGGCCGGACGACTGTTCAACACCGTGGTGGTAAAAGATAGCTGGAATCGCCCGGTGCTGCTGTTCCGCAACGAGTGGAACTGTCAACAAATTGCCGGTGACCACCCCGAACTGAAGCTCAGCACCATTGCCCCGGTCTCCTCCGGCAAGGAACCCGCTAGCCTGTAGGGTCTCGGTTGAGGGAAGTAGGGGAAATGAATGAAAGGCAAGCTGATCTAGCGCCACGTAACCCAGGCAGAGCAAGCCTTTGGCGTATGGTGGCGGAACCTCATGCCTCCTACCCAAGATTTCGCCGATCTAGCCTCCTGAATCTGACCTCAGCATTCAGGCCAATGCCTGGCGTCCCTCTCGGCTAGCCCTTTGGAAACGACCGCCAGTAAAATCTGGGCTAGGAGTTGAACGTTGTTTCGTATCGATTACTTCAGCGCAAATTTTGGGAGTCTAGCCATGAGATTTTCGTTCATCTCTAGCCTGTTTTGGGTTGGGTTGGCTGGCTGTGCTGGCGTCGGGTCAGTGCAAAGCGGTCTGCCGATGGGACAGGCTACAGGTAGCCCTCTCACCGGAACCGTAGAACGGGTTTGGGAAGATGGATTTTCGATCAACACGGGGGATCGCACCGTTACCGTCGATGCCTGGGATGTCTGTGGCGATAGTACCCAGCAAAATGTGTCGGTGGGCGATCAGCTAATCGTGGCTGGGGAGTTTAGCGCCCTTGAGTTTGATGCCTCAGCCCTCACCAATGCCGCTGGGGAAAGCCTGTGCTCCCAGTGATTGGCTCGGTTAAAGCGCCCTATGGCCAACCATGGGCCATCAACTTGATCTAAATCACCCCTCAGCGTGATCAACATCACGACGCACACCCCTGGTATGTCACCAACGCCAGGGGTGTCATTTCTTACCATAGAAAAAAGCGTAGGAGGGTACCTACCGTGGCCAGCCCTTGTAACAAGCCTCTCAAAGCCAATCCCTTTATCAGTTTGCGGGATCCGCAAACGGGAGAGTGGCGCGTGGTAAAGAGCAGCCCCAGGAACCGTCAATAATTCCTGGGGATAAAAACCAGCCTCTCTGTATCTCTGAGCATCGCGACCAGCGATAGAATAGCCCCATTCCCTTAGTCACCCCGTCCCTCTCCAGGAGTGCGCTGACGGAATATTGGTTCTTCCCCTTGGTCGCCATGCGTACCCTTTACCCCCCCGTCGAGCCCTACAACACCTTTAGGCTTGAGGTCTCTCCCCTCCACAATCTCTATGTTGAAGAAGTGGGCAACCCCCATGGCAAACCCGTCATTTTTTTACACGGGGGGCCAGGGGGCGGCACCGTTCCCACCTATCGACAGTTTTTTGATCCGAAACGCTGGCGGGTGATCTTATTTGATCAGCGGGGTTGTGGCAAAAGCACGCCCTACGCCGAGCTAGAGGACAACCACACCTGGGCGTTGGTCAGCGATATGGAGGTCATTCGCACCACCCTAGGCATTGACCAATGGACGGTCTTTGGCGGTAGTTGGGGCAGCACCTTGGCCCTGGCCTATGCTCAAACCCACCCCGACCGCTGCAATGGGTTAATCCTGCGCGGCATTTTTACCCTGCGCCAAAGGGAAATCCGCTGGTTTTACCAGGAGGGGGCCAGCTTTTTATATCCCGACGCCTGGGAGCAGTATCTCGCCCCAATTCCAGAGGCCGAGCGGGATGATTTGCTATCGGCCTATTACCGACGGTTGACCAGTAAAGATCGGCAAACTCGTCTGGAGGCTGCCCGTGCCTGGGCGATTTGGGAAGCCAGCACCAGTATGCTGATTCAGGATGCCAACTTGGTGAACCGCTTTGGGGCCGATGAGTTTGCCCTCGCCTTTGCCCGCATTGAGTGCCATTACTTCGTCAACCACGGCTTTTTTGAACAAGACGATCAGCTATTACAAAATGTGGATCGTATTCGCCACATCCCTGGGGTGATTGTGCAGGGGCGCTACGATGTGGTGTGCCCACCCACCACCGCCTGGGAACTGCATCGGGCTTGGCCAGAGGCCAAGTTTGTGATGGTGCAAAAGGCGGGCCACTCGGCCCTGGAACCGGGGATTGCCAGCGCTCTCATCGAAGCCACCGATGCCTTTGCCAACCGTCCCTAAGCCCTTAGGAATCAGCCCTTGAAGGGCTGGGTGGTCGTGGACAAGGTTTGCCTTTGCCAACCATCCTTCAATCCTTGGAAAGGCTGTTCAGTGGTCATCGTGCCCTGACTGACAAAAGATTCTGCGTCGGGCGCGAAAACCGCGCCCCTACCGCATGGGTTTCATGTCGGGGTCAGGTCTCCTGACCCTTTGGCAGATCTGGGTTCTCGCAAGTTTTGTCAGTCAATCAGCATTGTGCCTATTCCCCTGTTACCATTCCGCCTATGCCCGCTCATCCCCCTTTTCTCCATCGTTTCAATGTCGTCCCAGCCGCGATACCTGGGCACCCTAACGGTGACCCTCCCCTACCGCCGCCCCGACGGTTTTTGCCATGCGCGTGCTGGTGCTAAGCCATACCTACATCGTTGACCTCAACTGCGAAAAGCTGCGAGCCTTGGCCCACCTCGACCCCGCCCTGGAGGTAACGGTGGGGGTGCCCCGTCGTTGGAGTCCTGGGGGGGTGCAAAATCGGCTCATTGAGTCCCAGGGATGGGGGGATGGCCAATTTAGGCTGGTGCCCCTGGGTAACTTTAGCCAAAATAACCAAGGCTTGCTGGGCTTCGGGCCAGACCTAGTGACGCTGATGCGCGAGTTTCGGCCCCAGGTGATTCAGGTGGAACAGGGGGCAAAATCCCTGGCCTATGCCCAAACCATCACCCTCAACCGATTATTAAATCTCAAGGCCAAGAACGTCTTTTTTACCTGGTGGAATCTACCCTACGACCTCAAATTCCCGGTTTCCTGGCTGGAATCCTATAACCTGGGCCACACCCACGGCCTGGTGGCGGGCAACCAAGACGGAGCCGATGTGCTGCGCCAGCGGGGCTACCAGGGGCCATACCGAGTCATGCCCCAGCTTGGCGTGGATGAAACTCGCTTTTTTCCCCAGGCCCAACCCGATCTAGCCCAGCAACTGAACATTCCTGAGGGCACCTTTGTGGTGGGGTTTGTGGGGCGGTTTGTGGCCGAAAAGGGGCTACTCACCCTCTGCGACGCCCTCGCCACCCTCAAGGATCATCCCCAACCCTGGGTGTGGCTGCTGCTGGGCCGAGGTGATCTGAAAGACACCCTACAGGCCAAAATTGTGGAGGCGGGCCTGTCCGACCGGGTGCGCTGGGTGGAAAGCGTACCCCACGCCGATGTGCCCCGCTACATCAACCTCATGGATACCCTGGTGCTGCCCTCGGAAACCACCTATAAGTTTAAGACCCTCACCTCCGCTGGTTGGAAAGAACAGTTTGGCCATGTGTTGATCGAAGCCATGGCCTGCGCGGTGCCCGTGATTGGGTCAGATTCCGGCGAAATTCCCCACGTCATCCAAGAAGCCGGACTGGTCTTCCCCGAAGGCAACGCCGCCGCTCTGGCCGACTGCCTGCGACGGCTGCTAGAGAGCCCCAGCCAACGCCAAACCCTGGCTGAACGGGGCTACAGCCGCGCCATGACCCACTACACCAACACCGCCCTCGCCAAGGAACTGTTGGCCTTTTACCAAGACCTTGGGGCCTGATAGCCTGCTACAAGACCAA
>CAZWNR010000360.1:0-4844 GCA_964635665.1 uncultured bacterium
GAAATTGGGCAAAAGGTTGCAAGAGAAGTGCTAAAAGCAAAAAAACATTTGTTTACCATCGCGAGACACCAACAGACGCAGTTCTGGCGGCACCTGCACCTGAAGCTCTAGGCGGGTGCTGTCAAAGTTGACCTCTAGCCCCATCTGACGGATGGAACGCAGGTTCAGAGTACCGTCCGTCAGGGTAGCGGCTACGAGGGCTTGGTAAATGTCGGGACGGATGCCGTTTTCCACCGCCGTCAAAAAATCCCTGGCCACCACTAGGGTCTCGGTCTGCCCGCCCCCCGGTAAAATCAGCAACCCTTGATTCCGAATCTGGTTGTTCACCAAAATCGGTACCATCACCTGCTGGGGACCGCGGTCGCGAGGTGTGCCAAAGACCTCCTCAAACAGCTCGTCAATGCTCGGTTCAGAACTCGGTTCCATGCCTGGTTCGGAACTCGGTTCAGGACTTGGTTCTAGACTGGGTTCAGCATTGGGTGCCGGACTCGCTTCAGGCCTTAGCTGGGGACTCGGCTCTGGGTTAGGTTCAGCATTGGGTGCCGGACTTGGCTCTGGATCGGGTGCAGGATTTGGCTGAGGATTCGCGTCTGGATTGGGTTGAGGACTTGGGACTAGACTAGGTTCAGGACTGGCTCCAGCACTAGGCTCAGGATTCGGGGCAAACCTAGGTTCAGGAGAGGTTTTGAGACCCGCATTGAAACTCAATACTACGCTAGAAGAGGGTGCAGCTAGGGCTGGGCTGGATGTCGCTACCATCGGCACTATGGCCAGCACTAACCTCCATCTCCACCCCATACTAACCTCTATCTATGCCTACCTAGCTGCGCTAGTCTTGAGTGTAGTTTAAGGTTGCCGAAACATTACCCACGGGCAACCCAGCGGGCCAAGGCAGCAAGAACAGCCGTTGGTTGCCTGCCAAAATTAAGGCATTGTTCACCTCTCCCAGTTGGTCGCCTTGTAGGGTCAGGGTGGTGCCCTGGGCCGTCAGTACCAAACTGGTATCCTTCAGACGAGCGTGTACCGTACCCTGGTTATCTAGGCTCAGGGCGAGGTGGGTTGCCCCCGTGGCGTCGGGCTGGGCCGTAGCGACCACCTGTACATCTGCTGCGCCCTGGGCTGGCCTCACAAAGAGCGACCCCATGTAGCGCATCAGCACATCCACCGCCCCGACCGGGGCAGGGGGCTCCACCGCATTGGGATCAACTAACCGAATCGGCAACTGTTCGGCCACCAGCCGATAGACTCTTTCCTGGCTCAGTTCTGGATCGCCCACCCAGGTTACCCGTACCGTTTGCACCGCCCCTGGCTCCAAAATGACCTGGGATGGATAAAGCAAAAAGTCTTCCTCTGCTGGGGTATTAGTCTCTTGACCATCGCGATCAATATGACTGACCACCACACTCATCTCCACGGCAATGCGGCGGTCTTGGTCATTGATCAATCGATAGGATCGAGTAGCGTCTTGTCCAGCAGGCGAAAAAACCTGGGAAATCGGATCAAGCTGAAAGGCAAGGGCTGGATTCACCCCCGCTAAGAGCAACAGCAGAAACGAAAAACAGGCCAGCATGAAGCGTGTCATAGCCATGTCCTCAATTGTTTGTAACCCAGAGGTCGAGCGCAGCCCCATAGGTACCTGGATCCTGCAATGGCTGCCCCTGGTAGAGCAGGTAAACATCCCGCACTTCCGCACCAGCCACCGCTGTGGAGTAGGTGTAGTTTTGTCCGGAGGGCGTCGTAAAGTTGCCAATGGAAGGAGCTGGAGCATTGGCGGGCACCGTCACCACCTGAAATGAAATCGCTGTGCCGCCCACTTTGGCCAATTGCCCTGAGCTGATCGTAAGGGTTAGGCCCGTTACGTTATCCGTCGATAGGCTGACGTTCGCTACCTGCACAATTTGCTGATTTGTGGCCCCTTCCCCATCCAAGGGTAGTTGGTTGGCTGTGACGGTGGGTGTAGCCGACAACACCAGTTCGGCGCTAGCCGGACGCCACCCTCCACCCCACATCAGTATGGTCAAAAAAGCTAAAATCGCTCTCCGATAAGGCATCTGCCTACCTCCTTTGCTCCTCCTAGCCTTTCCCCCATCGCCTAGGAAAAGCCAGAAGCCGGAGCCTCTGGCTTAGGTTCCATAAACAATAGGGCGATAGGCTAGGCCAGTGGGTCCTAGAGATTATCAGCCACGGTCAGGGTAACCGTGCCAGTGTAGGTGCCCGGGTCTTGGAGGGCGGCAGGGGTGTACCGGAGATAAAGATCTCGGGCACCAGCTGCCGCAGCATTGGCCGCTGCGGTGGCGTAGGTGTAGTTCGTACCAGAGGCTACGGCAAAGGCTGCCGTCAATGGCGCAGCGGCACCATCGTTAACCACAACCACTTGGTAAGGAATGGCGGTGCCCCCGGTCTTGGTTAAGCTATCTTGGTTCGCCGTCAGGGTGTAGCCCTGCTCGTTGTTGGTGTGCATAACGATGTCGGCAATCTGCACAATTTGCTCAGTGCCAGAACTGAGTACTAGCGTGGTGGCAGCAGCGGTAGGCGTAGCAGCTACGTCTAGGGTCGAGGTCACGGTACCACTGAGGGGAACGTTAGCCGTTGTACCAGCCATGGCCGGGCCTGCCAGCAGTACACCAGCCGCAGCAGCCATTGATGTGAGCAATGCGTAGCGAGAGGACTTGAATAGCATGGTGCGTCTCCTAAAAAAAATAGTGAGCTAGGAATGTGAAATATCAGAAAAATCGGGATGCTAAGCTTTAGATTTTCAGGTACATCCAGAGAATAGAGAGGCAGCGTCTCTGCTTTTTGGGCGACGTAGTGAAAGGCCATTGAAGCTGTGATACGAGAGGACTTGATAGAGAAGATACGCTCCGTTGTTTAAATTCAAGCCCCTGAATGGATTCACCGCGACGCCTTTTTTCTGATGTTCCTACCTTAGAGGCTTTGTTCTAGGCAAACCATGCTGTGATCACTTATTTTTGATATTTTTCCCTTTGAAAATCATTGTCTTCTATCGGTTTTTACTGTGATTGCCAATGTCAAGAAAATCTTGACTAAACTTAATATTCTGCGATATCAAGGTCGTGCATTTTTTGAGTAAGGAAACAGAGTAGAAATGAAAAACTACCCCCTTTTACAAGGGGGTAGAGAAAACCCCAAGAAACCACAGATAGATAAAATAATGATTGAGACTTGGCTGAATACAGTCTTTTGTCGACTGGTTTAGATCAGGATACGAAATGGTTCTGAGGCTCGCGGATGCTTGGTATCACAAGTTTGATCAATCGTTTCGCGGCCTGTGTGGTAGTCGTCTTGTCAAGATGTAACTGGCATAGGGGTACCTAAAGATTATGATGTAATGGGCGGTCAGATAGCGAAGGTTGGGTGATAGATGCCGAGTTTTCCTGGATGATGGGTTGGCTTTGTGAAGAAGATAGTTGCTTTAATTTGATGTGATTTATAGATTAGTTATGTAGTAAAGCATTGGATGAGTCAATGGTCAATTTGGGTAAAATAAAATATTCGAATTGCCAGGCTAGGATATTGGGTTGATTACTAGGTCCTCGGGTTCGTCAGCATCAACAATATACGGGAAGCTATTGTCTTGGCCTCGAATATACTGAGTCATGTTAAGATCGTGAGTCCGGCTGTGTATGCTGATGTAGTTGACCAGGTCGTGCACCATTTCAGTGCTTTTGCCTAGATCATAAAATTCAACTCTTAGGCTTAGATTAAAAATGCTCGATAGAATGATTTCGTGGTCGTTAATATGGGGGCGAAGATCTGGATAGTCGTATTGGCGCATGAGCACTTCTTCGGTTTCCGAATGATCGAGGACACACACAAATAACTCATCAAGGGTAGCGCGAATGACGGCGTTCGATTTATTGAGCGTGATGTCTTGGTAGAGCCGCTTGAGGATGGTGAGGGTTCCCTGGTGCTCATCGTCAATTTGAGGGTGGTTGGTTTTAAAGTCATCGCGCCAGTAGGTCAAAGCCACGATCTAGCCTGGAGAGTGCTTATCTCCACCGTAGCGATAGGAGTCGGTGCCAACCATCAGGGATTAGCTGAGTTTTGGGCGGGGGAACCCTGAGATAGGGAACTAGCCCGACGCAGCACCAAGCAGTCTGGCGATGACCTCGGTTGGGTGAAGTGTCCGCCGGGATTTAGACAGAACACCTTAGCCCCCGTCGTCTAGGGCCATTGGCCCACGCCCTAGCCCCTAGGAAAACGCTGTATGGGGGGCAGCCTTACGGGCTATGGATATTAGTCTATGGATATTACGGTTGTTAAAGCATTGGTTGGTTGCTCTGTGATCTAGGCACCCTAAGCCTAGGGCTACCCTAAGCCTAGAGCCCAGGGATAAGGGCTAGCAAGGCCAACGATTTGGATGCCTGAGCTGGCCTGGATGGGCTGTGGTGGCTGGGTGCAGGCAATGGTTAAGACGATAATGGAATAGAGGGCAAGCATGTGGTCATTCACCCAAACAGCCTTTCAGTGTCCGATTTAGGGCAATCAATCCTTGGGAAAGGGCTAGAGACCCTAAACGACGCGGCTAGGGAATCGCTGCAAGAGGAGGCCATGCTGCGGCTCTTTTTTGACCTCCCCTTTCTGGGCATGGTGATTTACAATCCGTGCCAGCAAACCTGGGTGCGGTTCAATGAGCGCTTCTGCACTATGCTGGGCTATACCGCCGCCGAGATGTGGGGATTGTCTTGGCAGCAGGTGACCCATCCCCAAGATATTCAGGATGGCATCACTCGCATTCAGCAGGTGCTAGCGGGGGCGATGGACAGCTATACCTACGAGAAGCGATTTCTGCACAAGGATGGATCCCTGGTCTACGCCTTGGT
>CAZWNR010000361.1:0-4842 GCA_964635665.1 uncultured bacterium
GCTAGCAGCACCCCGACCCCGGTTCCTGGATTGGCACCGCCCACCGATGTCCGCGCCCCAATGCTGATCAAGGCAAACAACAGGACCAGGCTAGATACCGTGGCCAACACGGCCTGAATCCAAAAGCTGATCCAGCCCGTCCACCGAAAGGCGGTGGCAATTCGGCGTACGGCTGGGGGAAGGGCGTAGTCGAGTTCGCTATTCATAGCTGTCAATTTTAGCCTAGGCGGCGTCGAAGTTTCGAGGATTCGCGGCCCACCTGATCTTTCGTCAGTCCTGCCGGTTGTCCTGCAAGAGCACAATGGAATTCAGATAGAGGGTGCCCTGGGGGGTCGTATCCATCACCAGCTCAAGACTGGCCAGAGCCGATAAATCCACGCCCTGGAACTGGGCCAGGGGAATGCGGACAGCGGTGGGGTAAACGGGCAGGGCGGCGGCACGGGTGGGGGCATCAAAGGCGTAGAGGGCGGGGGTGCTGGGCGGAATTTCCACGCGGGCGGCTCGTCCAGCTTGGTCGCGCAAAATGACCGCCAAGCTGGGGTTGGGGGTGTTCGGGTCGGCGGCAAGGCGGAGTTGCAGGGCGCTGAAGCCTTGGAAATCTGCCCTAGGCATGGGGAATCGCAGAACTTCGGTGGGGGTGGCCCAGCGCAGCCTCAGCAAATTTGGGAACTGGGGCTGAGGCCGGGGCAGATTACCGCAGGGGGCAAAGGCAGGGCAGAGGGTTAGGGCCAAATCTGCACTGGCTTCATAGCTGGGGCGAGGGTCTTGCGGCCCAGGGATGGAGGAATCTGGGGCCGCAAATAAAACGTGACGCTGGGCCGATGGCCAAACCAAGTGGGTAAGCACGGGTACCTGGGCAATCTGGGCGGGGGCGGGTAAATCGGCAGCGAGGGCCAGGTTAGTTACAGGAACGGATTCAGATCCAAAGGCGGATTCAGTCCTAACGTCAGTCCCTAAAATTGCGGTGAAAAAGGCTTGGCTGTAGTGGGTTAGCCAGGTTTCTTGGGCCACCCGCGAGAGGCGCTGGCGGGATTGCTGGGGGTTGCACAGGGCGGCGTGGTCGGGGCGGCGGTAGTAGTCGTCTTCGCGGACGGCGGCGTTGAAAAAGTTGTGGTTGGCCCCCAGGGGCATCACCACGGCCACGGGGGTGGTACGGTTGGCATCCTGGGCAGTTTCGGCGTAGTAGAGGCTGCTGAAGTCGGTGATGTCGCGATCACAGCCGCCTAGCAGGATGGCCGTGGGGATGTCGGGCAGTTGGTAAAGGTCATCCCACTGGGCGAGGGGCTGGCTGCGGGTGGGGGCCACCAGAATCAACGCCGCAACGGGGCCAAGACCGTTGGCGATCTGTGTTGGGTTTGTCCGTCCCTGACGAGTGAGGGCATTCAGCGCCGCCGCACCGCCCCCCATGGAGTGGCCCATCATCCCTAGGCGCGCCCAATCTACTCGGCCTGCGATCTGGGCTGCGAGGCTAGTTCCAAATCCAGGATCTTCACCCCGATGGGCAGCGGCCAACCGGGTCAGATGGGCATCGATAATCGCCTGACTGCGCTGATCCGCCAGGGTGTTGCGCTGTTCGGGGGTGGCCCCATAGGTGGCGGAAAAGGCGGCATTGAGGTTGGGCACCATCACCCCAAACCCCGCTTCGACTAAGCCCTGGGCCAGGTAGGCCAAGCCTTGGTCGTAGTCAGGGTCATCGCAGGGCCATTGGCTGGGGCGATTTAGGGCAAAATGACACCCCCCATGGCGACCGTGGAGCAGCACCACCCAGGGCAGCGGGCCATCGCCAGCGGGTAGGCCGATCACCCCGGTCAGCGGCACGGGCATGGTGGCCCATTCTGGCTCTACCCCGGTTTGGGTTAAAGATAGCGTGCCTAGGTCGTAGGTCTGGAGGTGGTCGTAGCGACTGAGATCGACGGTAGCCCCCTGGGGGCGAGGCAGATCGGGTGCTTGGGCTCGGCTGGGCGCGACCGCCAGCCCAACTCCCAGGCAAACCCCCAAGGCCAACCCAGCGAATCCGGTAGGCCCAATCCTTCTGATCCCTAAACTAGACCCCATTAGGCGGCGTCGGGTTTCACCCGCATCACCACCAGGGTCATGTCGTCTTCGTTGCTGCGGCCGCCGCCAATGAAGCGGTTCAGCAGATCGAAGGTGTAGTTGAGGATGTCATCGGCGGTGGCGCAGTTGCGGCAGGCCCATTGTAGGGCGCGTTCCAGGTTTTCTTCCTCAAACCGTTCTCCGCGAGCGTTGGCCGCTTCCGTGAAGCCATCGGTGTAGAAAATCACGGTGTCCCCCGGCTGGAGTTCTGCGGTGGCCTCATAGTATTGGGTGGTCATATCCAGCCCCAGCAGCATTCCCACGGTGTCGAGCCGGGTCATGGTTCCGGTGGCAGCTTTCCACAAAAAGGGCGGGTTATGGGCGGCATTGCCGTAGGCCAACAGCCGACGGGTGGGGTCGTACTCGGCGTAGAACAGGGTGACGAAGCGGTTGGAATTTTCCAGGTCGCTGTGCATCACAAAGTTGAGGTTCTGCAAAATTTGGGCCGGGGAATGGCCGTTCAGCACCTCCGCCCGCAACATGCCGCGCATCATGGTCATAATCAACCCGGCGGGCACCCCCTTTCCCATCACATCACCAATGGCTAAGCTCCAGGGGGCCGCCGCCGATACCGCCGAGCCGGGATAGCGCAGTTGGTCGTAGGTGGTGGGGATAAAGTCGTAGTAGTCGCCCCCCACGCGCTGGGCGGTTTTGCACTTAGCGGCTAAGTCCATCCCGGCAATGCTGGGGCACTGACGGGGCAGCAGTTGAAGCTGAATTTCCGCACCAATTTCCATCTCCCGGTCGAGGCGCTCTTTTTTGCGCAGGGCCACGGTGAGCTCGTTGTTTTCGATGGCTACCGAGGTTTGGTCGGCCACCAGGCGCACCAGCTTTTGGCGGGTTTCCGTCCAGGCATAGTCGGGGTCGCGGCTAAAGACGTAGAGCCGCCCCCGCTCCACGTTCTGCACAATGATGGCGGTGCCAAAAAGCTGAAACTCGTCCCCCAGATAGCGGTTTACCTGGTGATCCAGAGAAACCATGGCGTTGCGGGCCATGGTGATAATGCTGTTGTCGGCGGTGGGCTGCAAATTGGCCGTCACCTGGCGGGTGGCCGCCTCTAGGGCTGAGCGCACATTCTGGCAGTGGTCTTCACTTTGGCAATGCAGCCGCTCTAGGCGCACCTGACCATCGGCCCGAAACAATACCAGGGCGCCGCCCCCCGCGTCGGTGACGCGGCTGGCAATCATGGGAATGAGTTCTAAAAACTGGTTCAGGTTGTTGAGGCTGCGGAGGGCAAACCCCAGGGAACTCAGTAAATCTTGAATTTTGTACTGCTCGCGCTGTAGCCGCGCCACCAACTCCTTGAGGGCAAACACGGGCGGAGCCTCTGGCAACCCTGCGCTGCCAGTAACTTCAAAGGATGGTGACGACCCCGACGACATGGGAACAGATGTCATGGACAACCTAGCCAAAACGAATCTAAAGATACTGAACAAAGAAAAGAAATGAGCCCAGGAAGCCAGGTCCTACCTAGAGTACCCCTTGAACAGCTTCACGTAGGGTCTACGGATTGAAATTGATTTAAGTCAACAACTTAGCCCACGGGACTCCTCACAGCTCAGCCGATGAAGCTTGGTGTGCCCGCCTCAACAGCGCTGAGCGATAGCCAATAGTAGCGTATAACTGAAAGCCCCGTTGGCGCGATTTGCAAAGACCTGGTTGGCCAAGGCGTAGCAGGGTCTTGACGCCGAAAAATGCCCCTCCTGACAAAAACTTGCGGATATTCTAACGGATGAATTCAAAAGTGACGCTGGGTTTTTGCAATAGCTTCCCAACGATGGGACGGGATACCCCGGTTGACTGAGGAAAGATTCTGCATCGGGCGCGTCAACTGCGCCCCCACAGCCTTTGGATAAGGTAGGGGGCAGGGAGCCTAACCCTTTGACGGATCTGGGTTCTGGCAGGTTTTGTCAGCCCATCAGCGGAACCCCTGACCTGCAACGATTACGAGTGATCAAGCCCCCCATCCGCGCCCTCGGTCTAACACACCTCATCCATGTTGGCCTAGCACCTGGCTGGGGCGAGAAATGCCCCGTTGGGTCAGTCCTGCATCAATGTCGCGCAGGAGTTGGGTGTCGGCGTCGCCCATGGGGGAACGGGGAGCGGCTCCAGGCTGCAAAAAGTCGAAGGCTTCTAGAATCTGTTGCGGATGGGCGGCAATGGGGGCGTCCATATGGGCGGGAATCACCCGTTCAAACTGCCAGGTGGCGATCTGTTTAGCCCAGTCCATGACTTCCTGTGGCCCTCGGTTAAAAATCAGGGTTTTGAGGATGGGGGCCACGGACAATTTCCCTTTATTGTGTAAGGCGCTGAAAGAAGCGGGCCAGCTGGGTTGCCAGCGGAAGGGGTAGAGGCCGAAATAGTTCTGGCGAGATCGATCCGGGGCCTGTTTGGCCTCGCGAAACATTTCCTCCGTGGTGGCTACATCCAACGTGCTGGGCCGAAAATAGAAGGCAAACAGCGCGATGCGCTGCCACCCTTTGCGGCGATTTTCTGGGGTATCGACGATGGCATCGGCGGGGCTGTCCTTGGCGTGGAACAGCAGCGGAAAGGGGTTGAGTTGCACAATGGCGGGTGGTTCGGCAGGAATAGACACCAGGGCATCCGTCACCATTAGGGTGCGACTGGGGCGATGGAAGCAGGCGGTTTCGCCGAAGTGGCCAAGGCCTAGGGGAATGGGGGGCAGTATGGCGCAGTCTACCTGGTCGGCAAAGGGCAGACGAGAACTGTCATCTGGCAAAAGCTGGG
>CAZWNR010000362.1:0-4840 GCA_964635665.1 uncultured bacterium
GGGCTAATGGTGGTGGAGTACGACCTCGCCAAGGCCGACCTACTACCGGGAACCATTGCCCCCCTGCCCACCGACGACAACGAAGCCCTCTGGCTGGCCCTGGTGCTAGGGGTGCAAGACTATGCCCGCAAGTGCGGCTTTCGCAAAGCGGTGGTCGGCCTCAGCGGCGGGGTGGATTCGGCCCTGGTGGCGGCGATTGCGGCGGCGGCCCTCGGCCCGGATCAAGTGCTTGCCGTGCTGATGCCATCTCCCTACAGTTCCGACCATTCCGTCTCGGATGCCCTCGCCCTCTGCGAAACCCTCGGCATTCCCCACCACACCCTGGCCATCGGCCCCCTGATGACCGACTACGACCAAGTGCTCGATCCCCTCTTTGCGGGTACCGATTCCGGCATTGCCGAGGAAAATATCCAGTCCCGTATTCGGGGCAATTTGTTGATGGGGATTTCCAACAAATTCGGCCACCTGCTGCTGTCTACGGGCAACAAGTCTGAAATGGCGGTGGGCTACTGCACCCTCTACGGCGACATGAACGGTGGCCTAGCGGTGATTGCCGATGTGCCCAAAACGCGGGTCTATGCCCTCTGCCACTGGCTGAACCAGCAGGGTCAGCCCCTTGATCTGGCTAGCGATCTAGGGCATTCCGCCGACACCCCAATATCTCAGGACTCCGAATCCCAAGCTGTACCCCTCAGCCCCGATCCCCTGGGTGCCCTCGTCCATCTGAGAGGCCAGGTTCCTCAAGGCTTCATTCCCAACCACATCCTCACCAAACCCCCCAGTGCCGAACTCAAACCGGGTCAGGTAGATCAAGACTCCCTGCCTCCCTACGAGGTGCTGGATGACATTCTGGAACGCCTAGTGCAGCGCCACCAATCCACCGCTGATATCGTCGCCGCTGGCCATGATCAGGCGGTGGTGGATCGGGTTACGCGCCTGGTGGCTAGGGCGGAATTCAAACGTCGCCAAGCGCCCCCTGTCCTCAAAGTCACCGACCGCGCCTTTGGCATGGGCTGGCGGATGCCCATCGCCTCCCGCTGGCCCTAGGTAAACCCCAGTTCGGACTAAAGGGAAGCCCCCTACCCTGCTTCCTAATCCTCTTTAGAGGATTTCGGCCTTGAGCCAAGGACTTATAGTCCTTGGCTCCCCCGGTCACCGCCACCAGGGAGTTCACTCCCTGGCTCATTGCCCAAGTCTGCTGAAGCAGGCTCAAGACCGCTTCGATAGAAACTCATTGCGATAGAGTCTTACATATTCCTCTCTGGGAGAGGGGCTATGGGTATGGCTCGTTTCCCTGAGGACAGATTCGTCTAGGCTCGCTTCCTGCAAGGTCTCCGCGCTTCAAAACCTGGAATCCTCAGTATCATCAGGGAGGCATTTCCCCCCGTCCCCTAGCGCCTGAGCATGGACATCCTTAATCTGCTCACCCGACTGTTGCTGTGGTTGGCCATTGGCTATGGCCTGTGGTGGGCTGTGCGCAAACTCATTCCCGAAAAATGGCTGACCTGGCTAGGGGGAGGACTCATTCTGCTGGTGGTGGCAGCGGCGTTTCTTGACCCCAACGACCGCACGGTGGGCACCTTTTGGGATTTATTGTCCCTGCCGCTAACGCCCCTGGGCGCGGCCATTACCATGCTGCTCCTGTCCATCTCGAAGGGGATCAAGAAGGTCGAAGGAAAGCTGGTGGTGGCGGCCCTGGCGGTGCTGTGGGTCAGCAGTACGCCCCTGGTGGCGCGGGGGCTGTCGGTGCAGGCGGAGGAGTCGGTGCAGCGGGCCTACGAAAATCAGCAGATGATTTGTAGCAGCAACTTCTGTGCCGCCACCGATGCGCTGCCTGTGCAGTTGGCTCGGGCCATGGTGATTGTAGGAGACAACGCCGATGCCTACCGAGTCTCGAATAGCCTACCCAGCCAGAGCGACTCCGATGTGCCCCTCGACCCAATTTTGGTGTCGCGGCTCAACAGTGCGGCCGATGTCTATACTCGGGTGGTGACGGCTAACCCCTTGGTGACGGTAACCGCTGGGGCCAGGGATGGCAACAGCGACGCAGGCCAGCAGTTAGACCAATCCATTCGACAACGGCTGATCAATCGCGGCATCCCCGATGCCAATATCCGCATCATCAACACCGGGATGGACATTCGCAGCACCGTGGAAGATCAGGCGAGCTTTCTGGCCGACCGTGGCCTTTTTGACCCCCTAGAGCGGGGCGAACGGCGCAGCGAACGAGACAACCGCGCCGCCAATCGAGTCATTTTGGTGACCCCCGCCCTCACTATGCGTCGTGCTGCCCTCGCCTTTGAAAACGATGGCCTGCAAATTGTGGCTTGGCCCACGGAACTCTATGGCACTCCCCGCAGCAACGCCGACGGCACCCTCGCCCGTTTTGCCGACCTTGTCCCCAACGTCGGAGCCCTGCGCATCACCACCCGCTACTGGGAGGAACTCCTGTCGTCGATGTACTACTACCTGCGGGGATGGCTACCCTCCTTCAGCATGCAGTGGGACGAGGTGGTGGAAACCCTCAACTAAGGCCTCGGCCTAGGTTTAGAGTAATCCATGAAAATAACTATCCGTTAGCCATTGACCTCAGCCTTCACCCCTGCCCCTCGCCCTCCGGGAGAGGGGTTCTGAATCCGGAGCCCCTTCTCCCTAACCTCAGTTCGGGTTAGGCCAAAGATCATAGGAAACCGGGACATTCACCGCCGCCGGCACGCCTTCTTCCAAGCCTCTTGAGAGGATTTTGGCTTTGAGCCAAGGACTTCTAGGTCTTGGCTAGGGCAAGGTGATGAGGCCCTAGAGATGCGTTATGGAGGCTTGGTAACATTAAGTAAGTGTATTTCTGGATACAAAATCCTATTGTTTTCCTACCTTTCTCATCTATGATTGGAGGCTGGATTTTAGTCTCTCTACTATCTTCTTTATGATGAAACATATCCTTAGCCCCCTCCTACTGCTGCCCTTTTTGGTGATGGCCTGTGATCGCTCCACCCCCACCACCGCCGATCTAGAGGCCCAATTGTGCAGCAACCTCGATCAGTTTGGCACCGCCCTGACCGAATTGGGGCAGATCAACGCCCAGTCCTCCGTCCGCGATCTCCAAACCGCCCGCACCAATGTGGCCCAGGCTTATCAGGCCGTCCGCGATGCCTCCACCGCCGTAGAAGCCAGCCGCACCGCCGACCTAGAAGCGGCCTACGCCAACTTTGACACCACCGTTAACAACATTTCCGGGAGCGACACCCTAGGGGCCGCAGCCACCCAGGTGCAAACGGCCCTGGCAGAGATCCAAGCCGCTCGCGAGCAACTGGATGCCGGACTGAGCTGTCCCTAGGGCGTTCCTGGCCAACTTCATTTCACCGTTCAACACGCTCACTCCAGGGGCCTAGGCCCCTTTTTTCTGGCTTTACCTAGCCATGACAGCCCTTGTAGCGCTTGCCACTGCCACACCAGCAAGGATCGTTGCGGCGAGGAATGACGGGCGGTAGCTGATCCCCATCCACGTAAAACCAGCGTTCCCGTTGCTTCACAAAGCGAGAACGTTCGTGGATTTGCCCTGACTTGGGGTCTTGGTAGTAGGCGATGAATTCCACCTGCCCCTGGCGATCTTCGGCTTGGCCTTGCTGAGTTTGCAATACCCGCAACCCCAGCCAAGTGGTGTTTTTGATGCTTTTAACAAGCTGCTGCCGTTCGTTGGGATGGCGCTGGGTGGGGTGATGGGTGGCGATGAGGTAATCGACCTGGCCCAGGGCAAAGGCCGTGTAGCGGGATCGCATTAAAGTTTCTGCCGTGGGTGCGTTCGCCTGACCCAGAACATAGGGGCCACAACAGTCCTGCAAAGCTGCCCCCGATCCGCAGGGACAGGGTGACGCGACCTCCATGCCCTAGCCCCGCTGACTGGCAGGCAAAATCAGGGCATCGGTGAGGGGTTCCACCCGGTGGCGCGGCATGGCATGGTAGCCGTTGGCATCGAGCTGTTTGATGCGCTCGAAAAACACCTCATAGAAGCGCTCTAGACAATCGCAGAACCAGGCTTGGTAGTGGGGCCACTGGTCGCGGTTGTCAAAGTCCACGTTCTCCAGCAGGGAGGCAATCACGCAGGTCTGCTCGCCGCTGTCGTCCCAAATTAGGGGCAGGCCGATTTCGTCGGCGATTAGTTCTCGCTCGTGGGCCAGCAGGTAAAAGTGGGCGTGGGCATCAATGCCCGATAGCAGCAGTTCGGTATACAGGCTGCGGTGCTCCAAATCGAGGATGGCATTCAGCCGAAAGCCCGCCCTGGCAATGGCAAAGCCCATGGTGGCCTCCGGCGTAGGATTCCCCGGTTTGACCAGGCTACCCAGACGATCCATGTGCTCACACAGGCCCGTCCAAAAGTCTACATTCGCCTGCTGGGCCTCGGTCAGGGGTTCCGGTTCCGGCTCCGGTTCTGCCGCCCCACTCGCCTGGGTTTGGGAACCCTCATCGGCTCCGTCTTCGGACTCCCCCAGGCTGTCTTGCAGGGGGTTGAAGTTCACCGCCATGGCGTTTTTGCCAATGCACCATAGCTCCACTTCCACGCCCAAAAATGCGGCCTGGTCTTGGCCAAGCTGGTTCAGCCAGTCGAGGGCTTGCTGGTGTTCGGCGGTAAACTCAGCGGCAATCCACACCACCGTAGAAGCCTCTGCCAACGCGGCCCCGGTAATCAGTTCCCCCAGTTGAGGCGTTTCGCTGTTCCCCGGATAGGCGGCAACCAAGACAATCTGATCGGTCTCGCCATCCTGAAACAAACCATACGCGGCGTCAGCCTCATCTTCTGGGGCATCGTCCTCGGCCAAGGGGGCCAGCGCCAGCCCCAGGGCAT
>CAZWNR010000363.1:0-4838 GCA_964635665.1 uncultured bacterium
GTGGAGGGTCGCCTGGGTGCCGCTGTGCCCATGGTCATTGGGGGGCCGCTGCTGTCGGTGGTGGCGCTGACTATCGGCTATTTCCAGGTGTTGCCATTGGCGGGTTGGGTCATTCTGCCGTCTTTGGTGTGGCTGACGGTGGCCACCGCCCTGTGCATTAGTCTTTGGCGCTTAAATGGCCAGGAACCGCTGTATCCCGTCGTAGCAGCTCCTGTGGTGACCCCATAGCATCGTCGCATCCTACAGATTCGCAGCCTATAGCCCCGATTTCCAAAGGGATGACAAGGTGGGCCAACCATTCCCCAAATGCCTATAGAATAAGGGACTCCGGCCACGACCACCAGGGAGTGAACTCCCTGGCTGATCGCAGAAGTCTGCTAAAGCAGACTGGGAAACTCGGCTTCCACCCAATCCTCTTCAGAGGATTTCTGCCTTGAGCCTGGGACTTCTAGTCCTTGGCTCAGCAGCCAATCCTAGGGATCGACCCCAAAACCTGCCTCACCTTGACAGGGCTGGTACTGCCCACCCTACGGTGTTTGCCGCTCTAGCCAGCCGCGCATTTTGCCGGGGTTCAGTAATCCGTAGGGATCCACCTGGGCCTTAAAGGCCACCTGGGCGTGATCCACCTGCTTCATGCCGCCATCTTCCAGCAGGTAGGTGTGGGGATTGGCGATAAAGGCCCCATTATCCTCGTGGTAGCGGATAATCTCGTTGAGGCGATCCTCGGTGGTGTAGCGGACAAGTTGCAGCGCCGCCGGACAGACTCGCCCCCCAATGCGTAGGAACTCTAGGTGCATCAACACCTCATCGCCAAAGTGGCGGTAGAAATGCTCGACACCCTTGAGGTCGGCATCGTAGGGAAACAGCGTTTGCAGATAGGTGATGGTGGGATCTACGCTGCGGGCATGGAGGGTGGTGTGGTTCCAGGTAAATTCCACCAGCAGCGTCCCCTTACTGGCCTCCTGGGCGAATTTTTGGTAGGTCACGGCACCGCCAAATTCCCGCACCAGTTCGCCAAACAGTTCTAGGGATGGTTCCGCCACCATTACAAACACCGCCGCTTTGCCCTCCGGCAGATAGGATTTGAGCGCCAAAAAGTAGCTCGGCACCGGCCATGCAAACACGGTGATCAGCTTTTTAATTAGCCCGTCCGCTTCGCCAAAAACCTGGCCAAACCGGGCCGCCGTCATGAAGTCGTCGAACACCACAATGGTCTCGGCCCAGGGATAGGCTGGCCCCAGGGGCACCTCCAGTTCGGTGATGATGCCGTTGGTGCCGTAGGCGTGGTTCACCTGCTGCACCGCATCGCCCCGCAGTTCAATGACGCGAGGCTGATCTTCCATCGTCACCACCCGCACAGCATTCAGGTTGCCCCGATCCCGCAGTTGGCCGTAGGTGATTGACCCCATACCGCCGCTGCCACCGCCAATAAAGCCGCCAATGGTGGCCGTCCGGTAGGTGGAAGGAGCCATCCGCAGTTCCCAGCCCGTTTCCCGCGTCACCCGGTCAATGGCGGCCAGTTTGGCCCCCGGTTCCACACAGGCCACCCCTGGCTTCACCCACTTCACCTGGCTCATCCGGCTCAAATCCAGTACCACGCCCCCTGCCAAGGGGATGCACTGGCCATAGTTACCCGTCCCCGCACCTCGCACCGTCAGCGGCACCCGTTCCGCCACACAGCGCTGGGCCACTTGCAGTACCTCAGCCTCATTTTTAGGACGCACCACCAAATCCGCGACATAGCCCGCCAACTGCCCCTGAAGCACGGGGCTGAAGTGGTAGTAGTCCTTAGAGAGCTTCTCAACCTGCCCCGGCTCCCGCACCACCTCAATCTCACCCAGGGCACTGGCGAAGGTATCCCAGTTGATGTGCGATGGAGCGCTAAAGGTGGTCATAGAGCTGGTTCTATTGAATACGGCTCTTTTAGTGTAGGCAGCTTGGCAGTGGAACGCTAGGCCACCTAGCCGCTAGTCTACTTTTTAGCCTTTAATCGGCTGATTGCTTCTAATGCGGCTTGCTTGCGGGCTTCCTTTTTCCTTTTTCCCTTACCAACGCCATAGCATTGATCGTTGATATACACCCCAATTTCAAACATTTGATTAGGCGCAGAACCTAACGCACTGAGTTCTCGATAGTCAGGTGGTTGTCCCAAAAGGCTCTGTACCGCTTCATTCAATTTGATGACGGGATCAGGCTGAAGGCGATTAAGCGCATCTAAGGCCGCTTGCTTTCGCGCTTCTTTTTTACTGTTACCCTTGCCTGTACCGTAGCGCTCGTAATTAATATAAACGGCAATCTCAAAGGTTTTGGCATGGTCTGGGCCAATGGCGCTCAGTTCTCGATAGTCGGGAAGCTGACCAGCAAAGTTGGCCTGCACATACTCTTGAAAAGCACTGACTGGGTCGGTAGGAGTAAGATTGATAGATTGAGCAATCAACGGGCTAAATAAGGATTTCGCATAATCGTATGCAGCATTAATGCCAGAATCCAAAAAATAGGCCCCAATCAGGGCTTCAAAGGCATCAGCCTGTACACTGGGGTTATCACGTTCCTGCTGAGAGCCACTTCCTAATTGCAGATGATTTGGCAAACCTAGCTTTACTGAAAGGTCGGCTAATTGAGATTGATCGACGATTAAATCAGAGCGTTTCGACATTTCGCCCTCATCCATCTTTGGATATTGGGTGAAAAGCAAAAAACGTACTACAAACTCAATAATACTGTCACCGAGAAATTCTAGACGTTCGTTGTCAGTCGTGCCATTTTCCCTAGCGTAGGAGCTATGAGTCAGTGCTTGTTGAAGCAGTTCTTTATTTTTGAAGTCAGGAATTCTCATGATCAATACTAAACAGGGATTGGGAAAGACTTTACCCTTGATGAAGTCTATTTTGTAGAAGCTCTCAAGGGCAAAGTCAGACCATTCTAAGGTCGCGTTAACTCGCTAAAGGCAGTTGTTTCAGGTCTTCAATATAAACGATGCCATTAGAAAGAAGACGCTTTAGCTTTTTGCTCATCCCGTTGCGCCGACCAATCACAAAGATCTTGATTCCCTGACTACGTGCATACTCAACTAGGGGAGCAAAGTCTTTGTCATTCGTGACTAGCACCAAAATATCAGGCGGTTGGGAAGAACACAGCTTTCTCACCGCCATCATCATTCGGTGATCCAATTCGTTTTTCGTACAAACTGCCACATCTACACATTGCCACTCCTGCTCCTGTAACTGAGCTTCATGGCGAGGCTTTAGCTTTCGATAATTGTAGTAAGCCCATTGAATTGAAACATTACCCAAACCTGATGCAAACCTCAAAATAGCGTCACCGTTTTTTAAGAGACCAACATTTTGGCCATCAACAGCCACAGCTACCGTAGGACAATTGCGATGAATTGAACCAACTTGCGCACTCATAGGAGAGCCTCCTGTAAACAACAGGCTCTACGTCTTCTGAAACGCCGCTGGTGGATGAACTGAAAGCCACTAGAATGCTTGTAGGCATTGGCTACAGGCTCTTCTAACTAACTTTCAATTCAACTAACCTTACATAGCTGCCGCACCCTTGCTGGATAGTTCCTGCTACAGAGCAAGGAAGCGACGGCTGTGTAAACCTAGTTGATTATCAGCGCCAACGTTGTAATAGGAACGTAGAGCTTTCTACAAAGCTAATGTACAAAATCTTGAATGTCAACATCCAAAGATGATGAGGTTCATCGGTTCCAAGAAATTGGTGCATTGCGGCCTAGCAAGGGCGGTTATATTTCCCCTACATTTTGCTGAGCCGCGAATGCACTCTACGGTGTCTTCGATAGGTTCATCCATGCTGTGCGTTTATAGTGAAAGACGGACGAGGCAGAGCGAGGGCATACCATGGGCGCAGGAATTCAGGCCATTCTAGACCGGGCTTTAGACGGGGCTGATCTCACTCCAGAGGAGGGATTAGCCCTGCTGCAAGCGAAAGACCCTGCCGACCTTGAGGCGTTACGCGCCGTTGCGGATGCCCTGCGTCAGCGTCAGGTGGGTGATACGGTCACCTATGTGATCAACCGCAACATCAACTACACCAATATTTGCGAGCAGCACTGTAGTTTCTGTGCTTTTCGGCGAGATCAGGGCGAATCAGGCTCTTATTGGCTAGAGTTTGATACTATCCTCGCTAAAGCTGCCGATGCCGTGGCCCAGGGCGCGACGGAAATTTGTATGCAGGGTGGCCTCAATCCCTACGCCAAGGTACAGGGCACCTCCCTAGGGTATTACCTCAAACTGGTAGACACGATTAAAGCCCAGTTTCCCCAACTTCATCTCCACGCCTTTTCTCCCCAAGAGGTGCAGTTCATCGCCCGTGAGGATGGGTTGAGCTACGTTGAAGTCCTAAAAGCTTTGCAAGGGGCAGGGGTAGGATCGCTGCCCGGAACAGCGGCGGAGGTGTTGGATGACGAGGTGCGGCGGGTGCTGTGCCCCGAAAAAATTGACAGCGCCACCTGGTTAGAGATTGTCGGCCTAGCCCACGCAATCGGTCTGCCTACCACCAGTACCCTGCTATCGGGCCACATCGAAACCCCGGCTCAGCAAATTCATCACCTAGACCAGCTGCGGCAGTTGCAGCAAGCGGCCCTAGATCGAGGCACCGGAGCCGCCATCAGCGAATTTATTCTGCTGCCCTTTGTGGGCCAAGAAGCCCCCAAACCCCTGCGTCGTCGGGTGGGGCGCGATCAACCTGTGCTGGCCGATGCCCTTAAACTCACCGCCGTAGCGCGGATTTATCTGGGAAATTGGATTGTCAACCACCAGCCCAGTTGGGTGAAGTTGAGTCTCTCTGGGGCCACCGAAGCCCTGCGCTGG
>CAZWNR010000364.1:0-4829 GCA_964635665.1 uncultured bacterium
GGGCATCGAGGGCGAGGGCGAGCTGGAAGGCGGCGATGGCTTCGGGATAGCGCTGGAGCCTAAACAGGGCAAGCCCCTGTCCGGTGTGGGCGCTGGCGTCTTGGGGGGTGAGGGCAATCACCTGAGTATAGGCTTCCAGGGCGGCGGGCCATTGTTCGAGGGAGGTGAGGGCAATGGCGCGATTAAACCAGGCCTGGGCAGATTCGGGGTTGCGATCAAGGGCTTGGTCGGCAGAGGCGAGGGCTTCGTCGTAACGCCGGAGGTTCCACAGCACCACGCTGCGGTTGGCCCAGATATCGCCATCGTAGGGGGCCAGCTCTAACCCGCGATCATAGGCGGCGAGGGCCTCTTCATAGCGGCGCAGAGACCGCAGAATGATCCCTCGATTCAGCCAGGCCCGCACGTTTTCGGGGTTGAGGTCGAGGGCGGTTTGGTTGGCGGCCAGGGCGTCGTCGTAGCGTTCTAGGTACCAAAGGATGACGCCCCGATGGTTGTGGGCTTCGGCGTCGTTGGGGGCCATGCCCACGGCCCGGTTGATGGAGGCCAGGGCGTCTTCGTACTGGCCCAATCCGGTGAGGGCAATGCTGCGCTGGTTGAGGGCATTGCCTAGGCTGCGATCCTCCCAGCGGCCATCCCCTTGAATGGCGAGGTTACAGGCTTCGAGGGCGGTTTCGTGCTGGCCGATGCGGTTGAGGGTGGCACAGCGACCTAGGTGGGCAAAGGAGTAGGTGGCATCGAGTTCGGTGGCGCGAGTAAAGGAGGTGAGGGCTTCTTCGGGCCGCTGAAGCTGTTGTAAAATCTGCCCCTGGGCGGCCCAGAGGACGGGATCGCTGGGGTCTAGGGCGAGGGCTTGGTCGTAGGCGGCGATGGCGGCATCGTAGTCCATCATTTGGGCGTGGGCGCGGCCTTGATCGGCCCAGGCCATGGCGGGGGATTTGTTGCCCCAACGACCATTACCTGCACGGGCGGCTTCGCAACTGGGAATGGCGGTTTGGGCCAGCCCCAGATCCACCTGCACCCGACATTGATAGGCGAGGGCGAGGGAATCGTCAGGTTCCTCCAGTAGGGCGCGTTCTAGGGCAATGGCCGCCTGTTCTGGCTGGCCCGATTGGCTAAGGATAATCCCCCGATACAGCCAAGCCACGGCGGGGGAGGCGTCGCCCCAGTTGCCATTGATGCGAAGGGCGTTGTTGCAGGCGTCAAGGGCGGCTTCGGCGTTGTTGAGTCCGGCCTGGCCCATGCACAGATAGGCGCTGGCCAGGGAATATTGCGGGTCAAAGAAGAGAGCTTGGTCGGCGGAAACCACGGCGTCCGGGTAGTTTTTCATCTCCAGCAAAACGCTGCTGCGCAAGGCCCAGAGGTCGGCGGCGGTGGGCTCTAGGGCAATGGCCTGTTCGCAGGCGGCGAGGGCTTTGTCGTATTCCTTGGCGTCCCGTTGCAGGCGGCAGAGGGTGGCCCAATAGTAGACATCGTTGAGGGATTCAAAGTTTTGCTTTTGGGCTTGAGCTTGGGCTTTCCCCTGGACAGGCAACCCCCACAGCGCCCCCGCCACAAGGCTCAAGGCTCCCCAACGCTTCAGCGAATGGGGCCAAAGGCGAGTTGTATTCCAAGAAGGCATCCCCATGACAAACCCGTAGGACTAGGAGAGCAGCGGCGCAGTTGGCCTACCCCAGAGAATACCAGGCGGGGCGGTGAATGGCGGCAATTCACAATATTCAATTATTCTGTATATTAATTGAATGACAGCGTTATCAAAGGCCAAGATGCATGGCGGCAACAACGGGAAAACGGGCACTCCTAGGGCAGTTAGCTACCTTGGCCAAAGCGTTGGGGCACGAGTATCGGCTGGAACTGCTGGAACTGATTGCCCAGGGAGATCGCAGCGTGGAGCGGCTGGCGGACCTGATGAATCTGCCCATCGCCACGGTGTCTCAGCACCTGCAACAGTTGCGCCGTAGTGGTTTAGTTACCACCCGCAAAGCGGGACGCTACGTGTACTACCACCTCGCCGATGACGAAGTGGTGCAATTAACCCGATCCCTGAGGCGTTTGGCCGAGCGCAACCTGGCCGAAATGCAGCAGCTCATGACCCACTATTTCCAGGGCGGTGACAGGCTTGAGGTGATTGCCATTGCAGACTTGGTAGATCGGTTGGAAACGGGCCAAGTCACTCTGCTGGATGTACGTCCACCGGAGGAATACGCCGCTGGCCATCTGCCGGGGGCGATCAACATTCCCCTCTCAGAACTCACTCAACGCTTGCAGGAATTGCCCGCCGATGATGCCGTGGTGGCCTATTGCCGTGGCCCCTACTGTGCCCTCTCCCACGAGGCGGCGACCCTACTGCAAAAACGAGGTTTTACGGCCCTGCGATTGCAGGAAGGCTACCCCGAATGGAAGGCCGAAGGCTTACCCATTCACACCATTGCGCCCTAGTGCCATTAGAGCTCGAAGCAAGTCTTGAAACCCTTGCCGCGTAGGAATCTCAGTTCTGAATATGCACCTCACTGACCTAGGAACCGCTGCATTCGTCCACTAATCAGCCAAATTCAGGCAAGACTTACCATGGTTGAAGAAATACTCTTGGCCCAAGAACCCCTCATTCGTTCATTATTTTTCTTCAGTATTTTGGGAGTGATGGCCGTTTGGGAAATTTTTGCTCCTAGTCGCCGACTATCTGTATCTAAATCGTTGCGGTGGGGCAATCATTTAGGTTTAGTAGTCTTGAATACAGTGCTATTGCGGGCCTTCTTTCCCCTGGCCGCTGTTGGGTTTGCAGCTACGTTTGCGGACCAAGGATGGGGCTTATTTAATGTACTAGACCTGCCGAGAAATCTGGTTATTCTGCTGTCTGTCATCGCCCTAGATCTCATCATTTACTGGCAGCATGTGCTGTTCCATGCTCTCCCAATTCTTTGGCAACTCCATAAGGTGCACCACGCCGATCGAGACTTTGATGTCACCACGGGTTTACGCTTCCATCCCGTTGAAATTTTGTTGTCTATGGGCATCAAAATAGCTGCCATTGCCTTAGTAGGTGCCCCCCCAGTAGCCGTACTAATCTTTGAAGTGCTGCTCAATGCGACAGCCATGTTTAACCACGGCAATGTGAGCTTGCCCTGTTTTGCAGATCGACGACTGCGCTGGTTGGTTGTGACTCCTGATATGCACCGGGTTCACCATTCAACTATTGTCCAAGAAACCAACAGTAACTATGGGTTTAACCTACCCTGGTGGGACTATCTCTTTGGTACCTATCGCGTCCGCTCCGCCAAAGGAAATGACGGCATGACCATTGGCCTAGAGGAATATCAAGATACCTTGCGGGTTGCCCAACTTCCTTGGATGCTGTGGCTACCATTTAAACGGTAGTTGTATCAAAACACGATGACCCTGCGATCTTGGACAGCTTGCATAGTGGGGCTGGGGCTAGTGTCCCTGGGGATCGCTCCGGCGGCCCAGGCGGTCAACCCTGTGCAACTGACTCGGCTATTGGCGACCCGTCGCTGCGAACGGTGCCGCCTGAGTGAGGCTGACCTCAAGGATGCCTTCTTGCAGCAGGCCAACCTGAGCGGGGCGAATTTGCAACGGGCTAATCTGAACGGGGCCGACCTGCGAGATGCTTTTTTGCTGGGGGCCGATCTACGGGGGGCCGACCTGCGCAACGCCAACCTAGAGGGGGCCAACCTGAGCGGGGCTCGGCTGGATGGGGCTCGACTGCATGGATCGCGGTTGAGTGATCGCACCCTGCTAGAACCCCGCTGGCGACTTGTGCGCGATTTGGTGACCGATGGGGTCGGCGACCGAGATCTGCGCGAGGCCGATCTGCGCGGGGCCAACCTAGACGGCGTAGACCTGCGCGGTATTGATCTAACCGGGGCCAACCTGGAAGGAGCTACCCTCGAAGGGGCATTTTTATCCGGCACCCGCATGACCCAGGCCAATTTAGCCGACAGCAATTTCTTTTTGGCGGATTTGCGTCGCGCCCAACTCGATCAAGCGGATCTAACCGATGCCAGTCTACGAGCCGCCGATGTTCGCTACAGCAACGTCGAGAATAGTACCCTCGCCGATGCTGACCTAGGGTTAGCCTATCTGGCCCTAGCCAATTTGTCGAATAGCCAACTCACCAATGCCAATCTCTCCCAGGCCGAGCTTGCCGGGGCCGACCTGCGCAATAGCGACCTGTCCGGGGCCAACCTCTATGTGGCGAACCTTCGGCAGACTCAGCTTGAGGGAGCCAATTTGGAAGGAACTAACCTGGAAGGTACAGAACTCACGGGGGCCGATCTCAGCTTGGCCGACCTTCAGCGGAGCACCCTAGCCGGAATTCGGCTGCAAGAAGCGGATCTCATTGGTATTGACCTCAGCCGCCGCAACCTGCGCGGAGCCGACCTCAGCAATACCAACCTGAGCTACGCCGATCTGTCTAGGGCCAATCTGCAAGGGGCCAACCTCAGCGGCACCAACTTTGGCAACGCCAACCTGCAAGGGGTAAACCTCTCCGAGGCCAATCTGCAAGGGGCCAATCTATCGTGGGCCAATCTGCAAGGGGCTAACCTGCGAGATGCTAATCTAATGGAAGCCAATCTGCGACAGGCTAACCTAGAACAAGCCAATCTCTCCCGTGCCAATCTCTACAGCAGCACCATCGAGGGACTGATTCTAGGACGGGCCAACCTCTGTGAGGCAATTATGCCCAACGGCCAAGTTCACCCCTGCCGATAGGCCCAAGAGGGGCGAAAAAATAGTCCAAATTTAGTCCACACTGAAAATATTTCCCCCAAAACTCTTGTTTTACAAGAAATTTACGGCATTGATTGTTTGCG
>CAZWNR010000365.1:0-4825 GCA_964635665.1 uncultured bacterium
AGCAGCGCCAGCGGCAGGCGCTGCAGATCCACCTGGGCCATCCAGCGCCGCTGACGGGAGGTACGGCCTTGGCCAATGTCTAAGGTGCGATAGATCTGAATCAGCGATCCCAAAATGACCAGCATCGCCAGGATAGAGGCCGCAAAGTACTGCAAGGTAAATAGAAAAATCCAGACAACCTGGGCCAGACAGGCCAGAATCAGGAGTTGGTTGACCCGCTGAATTTGTGGGTCTATGCGGCGCTCTGGGTGGAGTTGATACACCGCGTAGGCGATCAGTCCTAGGTAGATCACCCCCCAAATAATAAAGGCATAATTAGCAGGGGTGATCAGCACCCCCGCCAGGACGGTGTTGGAAATTTCCCCCACGTTTTGCCCCCCCGGTGGGTACAGGTTAGAAAGGGTATTGACGGCCAGGGTGGCGATAATGGCGACGATAGTGCCGATGGCCAAGCCAAGGCCAGCTTTAGGATTGGACGGCGTGGCATTCATAGGATCCTAGGGTTTAAGGACAACCAGGTTATCGCGGTGGATGACGGTATCGGCCCCAACATAGCCCAAAATGGCCGGGATATCGTCGGAATGCCGCCCCATAATCCGCTTTAGGTCTTGGTCACCATAGTTGACGATACCCCGCGCAATTTCTTCCCCCCCCTGGAGACAGAGTTGCACGGCATCCTGGGGCTGGAACTCTCCGGCGACTTCAATAATACCCGCCGCCAATAAGGACTTACCCCGGCTCAGAATCGCCTTGGCTGCGCCCTCGTCCACGTACAGGCGTCCGGCGGGGGGCAAGCTGGCGGCAATCCAGCGCTTGCGGCCTCGGCTGGGTTTGGGCTGGGGGGCCACTTGGGTACCCACCGATTCCCCCCGCAACACCCGCAGAATGTTGTCCGGCTGTTTGCCGTTGGTAATCACCGTCCGCACCCCGGCGGTGGTAGCAATGTGGGCGGCTTCAAGTTTCGTGACCATGCCGCCTGTGCCCCAGGCACTACCCTGCCCCCCGGCCACCGCCTTGAGAGACCGCAGGGTGTCTAGATCCTGAATCAGGGGAATGGGCTGGGCGTCGGGGTTAGACCGGGGGTCGGCGGAGTAGAGCCGATCCACATCGGTCAGGATAAACAACCAGTCGGCCCCAATCAAACTGGCCACCAGGGCCGAGAGGGTATCGTTATCGCCAAATTTCAGTTCCTCCACCGCCACCGTGTCGTTTTCGTTGACGATGGGGATTACCCCCAGAGCAAGCAACTGCCGAAAGGTACGGTAGCTATTGACGTAGCGGGCGCGCTGGGCCAGATCGCTGCGGGTGAGCAGCACCTGGGCCATGGGCTGGTTGAGGGCCGAAAACAGGTCGTCGTAAATCCGCATCAGCCGCCCTTGCCCCACCGCCGCCACCGCCTGTTTCATGGCCAGGGTTTTGGGGCGTTCGGCCATGGCCAGCCGCCGACAGCCAATCCCCACCGCCCCCGAAGACACTAACACCACCTGATGCCCCTGGCTACGCAGGGTACAGAGGGTTTCCACCACACTGGCCAGGGTAGACAGGGCAAACTGCCCTAGCCCCGGCCCCGCCAAGCTGGACGTGCCAATTTTGACCACCAGGGTTTGCGCCGCACTCACCGCCATAGATTCCTTTTGCTCATGCTCCCTTTCGATAGTACGCCCTTAACCTCTCGGTCTTGAGGCGATCTCTGGAGAACCATCACCGTTGCCGCCCATCGACCGATGGCCAGACAAACTTAGCCCATCCTAGGATCCGTCGTCCCATCGGGCTCTAATGGCTCAGGAATCAAGGGTTGCAGCCCCTAGCCCAGGACTCGATTCGGTCGTAAAAAGACCTGTCTCACAAGGGCTTTGGCCGAAATGGATGATACGTCCTAGGCCAGAGGGGAATCTCTCCTCTAGCCATTGATTTGGCCCTGGGTTCTGGCTATTCTTTCAGCCGTTCGCCCTTCAACCGCACCGAGGTTTAAAATAAAATCTGGGTGCCAATCGATATACGACCGACACCCAAAAGGTTGTTTATTAAAGGGCTTATTAAACGTAAAGGTCTTTATTTGGCTTGACCTTTATTTATCTTTCTAAATTATGGAGGCCATTTTCGGTCGAAGGCGAATCCGTAATCTTTTCTTTATGTTTCCCTCCCTAACGTTTTCCCCAGCGTCGTTAGGCTTCTTGGCATTTCGTTACAAAAGTACTTGGTGCAGCCATGGTTGCAACGGCTATCGAGACAAGGCTAAGGCTAAGACACAGACCCCAGGGAAACGCCCAACAGCCTGAGTAACGCAATCTCCAGGGTGCGCAGGCAGGAGTGTCGAGGGCGATCCTGATCTAGGGTTGGCATCGGATCTACCAAAATGGTGAACAGGCCGAGGCGATTGCCTGCCAGCACATCGGTAAATAGACGATCGCCCACCATAGCCACCTGTTCGGGGGGTAAGTCCATGGCCTCCAGGGCTTGCTTGAGCTTGCGGCGAGAGGGCTTTCCGGCACTGGTAAGGTAGGGCACATCGAGGGGGGTGGCAATGCGCTTAATGCGGCTGCTGTTGACGTTGTTGCTCACCAGCCAAACTGCGCCCACCGCCTTGATGCTGGCCATCCACACCGCTAGGTCTGGGTCGCTCTCGGCCTGTCGCAGGGGCACTAGGGTATCGTCTACGTCTAGGATCAACCCCCTGAGGTTGTGGCGGCGCATCAAATCCGGAGAGAGGTCAAACACACTTCCCCCCAATATTAAGTTGGGCTCTAATAGGCTAGACCACACCATCACCCAAACCCACCATCGCGACGACTATCCCAAGTTCTTTGGCCCTAATTATCGAAGGTGGCCCGAATGGCATTCTTGGCGGCTTCATGCTCTGCCAGGGTGCGGCTAAAGACATGGGTGCCATCGTAGCGGGCAACAAAGAATAAATAATCCGTATCCTCAGGGTTGAGCACCGCCTCCAGGCTGGCCTGTCCGGGGCTGGCAATGGGGGTAGGGGGCAACCCTGGATTGATATAGGTATTGTAGGGCGAGGGGGTACCCACCTGAGCCCAGGTGAGGGGTTGCTCTGGGGTTTGGGTAATGCCGAGGCCGTATTCCACCGTGGGATCGGCCCCTAGGGGAATGTTTTGTTCCAGCCGATTGGTAAACACCCCGGCAATGGTGCCCCGCTCCTCCGCCACCACAGATTCCTTTTCCACAATGCTGCTGAGGGTGACCCAATCCAGCAACGATAGCTCCGTGGCGTTGGGGTCGTACAGCGGCAGGGCCACGGTCTCAAACTGCTGAAGCATGATGTCGCGCACCTGGGTTGCGGTGATCCCTTCGGCGGGCAGTTGGTAGGTATTAGGGAACAAAAAGCCTTCGAGGTGAGGCAAACCATCGGGAATCCAGGGAAACCGATCCCGAGGAATCTCCTCCGTCACCGCTAGAAACTCGGCGGAGGGGAAGAATCCCTCCTGTTCAAAGTAGTCTGCCATTCTGCGCCGATTCCAGCCTTCGGGAATGGTGAAGGAGGTCTGCACCACCTGCCCCGTCCAAATGATTTCGGCAATGTCGGTCATGGAACTGGTAGGGGCCAGGGCGTAGGTGCCCGCCTGGAATCCTCCCCCGTCGGTCTGCCGTGCCTGCCAGCGAGACCAGAGCTTCCAGGCCAAGGCCGATCGGATCAGCCCCGCCGCCTCTAGGTCTTGGCCAATCTGCTGCCCTGGGGTGCCAGGGGGAATTTGGATTTGGACGGTTTGGTCGGGGCTGGTCTCAGCGGATTCGGCCACCACAGGGCTGGTCGCCCAACTCCACCAGGCCCACCCCTGCCAGGCCGCAATGCCCGCCGCCACGGGCACCACAAGTCCCAGGAATCCCAACTTTACCCACTTTGAACCTTTCGCCATAACCTTGGGATTGCGTTGCTATCTAGTGATCAACAGGCTTGGATCAAGACTTCTCTAGATCAATTATTTTGGATCAAGACTTCTCTGGATCAATTATTTCGGAACGACCTAACCCCCAGTTTAACCAGGTTCAGCGCCTTGGTCTGCGCCAAATAGAATCCGAACAGGCCCCCGGCAGCCTACTCTAAAACATCAAACAGCTTTTCCTCTAGACTACCTCGAATGGCCTGAAATTCCTCTGGAGTCACGATATCTAGGGTGCCTTCGGCGGTGCGGTAGGCAAAGATCAGCAAGGGTTCCACGGGGGTGCAGAGGGTATATTCCTGCTCCTCATGGAAGCAGGTGGCCAGAATTTGAAACTCCTCGGCCATGGGTTCCCCGGTTTCATCGACCTCATCCAGTTCTAGGGTCAGGCAGTTTTCCTCATCCACGTCGGGCAGTTCCCCCGAGGCGGTGAGGGTAATGGCCGTACGCTGGAGCACGAGGTTTTGCTCGGCCAGGACAGCCTTGGCGGTGGGGAAAATACGCTCAATATCCTCTTCTTCGATGTCCATCAGTACCTCGTCGTCATCCTCCTCCTGTTGCCACACGAAGATTTCAATGGGGGCATCGAGGGGCAACAACAGCAGATATTCACGACCGTTTAGGTCAAAGCGTTGTTCCACTTGGCAGGGCAAAAATCGGCCCGAATCATCGGTCAGGACAACGGCTGAGTCGTCAAAGGCTTGGGTATCATCCGCCATGGAGGCTACTCTATAAACGTTGGATGGACAGACTGGGAGGAACGGCAGCGGTTAAAAACCGTGTTATCAGAATATCCCATCCTGTTCCGCCCTTTGCCGTTCGTCCAACCAACGCTGCAAAATCAGCGCCGCCGCCTTGCGATCCACCACCCCCCGATCATCCCTAGCGGATCCCCCCTGGTTCCGAATCAGTTCCTCCGCCTCGAT
>CAZWNR010000366.1:0-4820 GCA_964635665.1 uncultured bacterium
ATCAGGAGGTACAGATCGTGACAGGAACTCTGAGCCCTAGGCGTGGGCAGCTATGGTGTGCTGTAGGACTTGGACAGTGCGATGGCCAAACTGCCGCTGGGAAAAGTGACGAATGCGCTGGAAGCCCGCTTGGCGCAATTGATCGCGCAGAGGGGGGTCTTGGCTGAGGCGGATCATGCCCTGGGCAATGGCATCGATGTGGTAGGGGTCAACAAGGAGGGCGGCCTCCCCAGCAACTTCGACCATCGCTGAGACATGGCTGGTGAGGACAGGGGTTCCACAGGCCATGGCTTCTAGGATAGGTAGGCCAAAGCCTTCCCACAAACTGGGAAAAACGAGGGCAATGGCTTGGTTGATCACGGTTACGAGATCTTCCGCAGGCAAGAAGTTCAGAATTTTGACGCGGTGGGCGACCCCAAGTTCCTGGGCCTGGGTCTGGAGAGCGGGGGTATAACGGGGGTGGTAGGGGCCAACCATCCACAGGTCGTAGTCGGGCGAGATCTGGGCAAAGGCGGCGATGACCCGCTGCCAGTTTTTATAGGGAGCGTTGCGACCTAGGCAAAGGAAATAGTTTTGGGTCGGCAAGTCGAGCCAGCGAAATCGGCTTTCGTCATAGGTCAGGGGAATGGGGGTGATGCGGTGGGCGGGGCAACCTAGGCGGGTGACCAGATCATCAGCGGTGGTCTGGGAGTTACACAGAATGTGTTGGGCCTGGGTCAGGATGTGGGGAAGGTAGTGCTGGCAGTAGAGTTTTAGCGGTGCCCAGGGCCGAAAGAACCGCAGGGGAATGAGGTCGTGGACGGTGACAACGTAGGGGATGCCGCTGCCCAGAGGCGCTTCGGGAATGGGGCAGAACAGCAGCGTGGCCTTGGTCTGGCCATGGAGGCGGGGCAGTTGGGTTTGGGTCCACCACAGGCGTTTGAGGTGTCCTCTCATCCCCTGGGCGGCAGTCATATCATCGGGAACAGCGATCCATTGGCCAACATCGTCGGGAATAGCCTGACCGCTGAGGTAGATCGGGTCTAGGGCAGATAGGTAGGGACGCAGGTGCAGGGCGTAGGTGGTGGTGCCGGTGGGCTGGGCAAGGCCGTAGGCTAGGTTAACCAAAAGGGTCATTGGGTGCAGAGGGCGAAATAGGAGCAGGGGAGTGAAGCGTGGAGGCAGGGGCTAGAAGCGGAACTCGACGATGGCTCCGGTGTTTTCATTGAATTGTTCGTAGCTAGTAACGCCCCGCACGGTGATCTGGTCAGTGATGCGGTAGCGTACCCCAAACAGAGCGGGGGTGACGTTGGTGAAGACCTTCTGCACCGATAGGCCCAGGCTAGGGGACAGGTTAAAGCTGACCTCGCCACCTACGTCCACCTGCTGGGATCCAGGGGGAGAGGCAGAGTAGAGACGCAGTTCAGTGTTATTGAGTCCGGTGCCAATCAGGTTTTGGATTCGGTTGAGGATCGCCGACCCGGCAAAGGCAAGTAGCCCTTGGAAGTTGTCACCACCACCGGACACGCTGCCCAGGGTGGATTCAAGGGCGGTCAGGAATTCGCTGCTAATCAGGGTGATAATTTCCCCTTCGCTGCGGGGGGGAGTGCTAGAGAGTTCGACGCCCTGGAGCTGAATCACCCGACTGGCTCGACCATTGACATTGGCGCGAATGCGGATGGTTTGGACACCGTTTTGGGTGAGACCCAGTTGGCTAATGGGGTCATCGTTCACCTCAATGCGGGGAAAGGGGGTGGCGGCGGCGAGGCTGGTGCTGTTGCCGAGGGTGTCGGACACCGCTGCGGACAGATTGGCGACGAGGAGGGGGTCGATGCGCTCGTCGTTGGCGCTAAATTCGGCGTAGTTTTCGTCGCCGGTAAGCCGAAATTCCGTGGTCAGCAGATTGATCCGACCGGAGGGCAGCATAATCCGGCCATCGGGTTTGATGTCGGGTACGGTGCCGACCAGTTTCAGGTCACCCCGAGCATTGACATCGACGACACCGGGAATCGCTAGACGCACATTCTCCCCAAGGGTGAGGGAGAAGTCCTCCAGCACCGGCGGCAGAGGTTGATAGGCGCTGGGGTTGGAATTGCTAACGGTGCCCCCCCCAACGAGGGCTGTCCCATCCTGGGAATCGGGCAGGGTTACAATGCCGTTGGAGAGGCGTAGGTTCCCAGAAACTAACGGCTCCAGCAGGTAGAGACTACCTCCAATCGTCACCTCGCCATCTAGCTTACCCGTGTATGTACCAGCGGGATTCCGCAAATCGAGGGCAATGTTGGTGAGGTCAAGTCGGAAGCGATCATCCTGGGGATCGTCGCCCTCCGGTGCGGTGGCGAAGGGCGTTCCAACCACCCCTGGGAAGAGATCATTGATGGAGGGAAGGATCTTGAGCTTGCCCTGGGCGGCAATCTGTCCGGCACTGAAATCACCCAATAAATCTTGGAAATCGAGGACAAGGCCGTTGAAATAAACGGAACTCTCCGGGCCTTGGCCTTCTACCACCGCTACGCTACCCCGCAGGTTGGTGAGGGGTTCTGGCAGGCTGCGAGAGCTGAGGGTGACGCCGTCAAAGTTGGCCGCCCCCGTTACCACGAGTGAGGTGAGGGCTTCCTCAAAGGGTTTATCCACGGGCCAAGCGCCATCGACATTGAGGGCTAATTCGGCCTGTCCGCCTTGCCAGGTAACGGCCTGGGTAAAGAGATTCACCAGGGCAAACCCCTGATCCTTCAGCCGTAGCCGCACCGTGACATCGTCTCGCTCAGGGACTTGATCGGTACCCGCCAGGGGTAGGGGCACGCTAGCTAGCAGCGTGAGCGGATCCACTTCATCCTCAAT
Source organism: uncultured bacterium (assembly GCA_964635665.1). GTDB lineage: Bacteria > Cyanobacteriota > Cyanobacteriia > Phormidesmidales > Phormidesmidaceae > Nodosilinea. Next base: position 2,821 of record CAZWNR010000366.1, read on the forward strand.
GGCGACGTTGCTGCGCAGGTTGAGGCGGGCCTCTTGGTAGAGAAAATCCGCCGAGGCGACCGTGATGGGTTGCCGGTTGATCGTCGCGTCATTGACGGCTAAACGCCCCCGCACTTGAGGGTCAGCTAGGTTCCCGGTGAGGGTAGCTCCTGCATTGATCAGGCCATCAAAGGTATCGGGAATGCGCAGGGGGCGACGCACCGCCTGGATGGGGAGATCGGTAATGTTGAGCCGCAGGGTGCGATCCGACGCATCGTCGGATCCTAGGTTGAGGTCCCCATTCAGTTCAGCGGTGGCCACCGTGGGGTTTTCTGGGTCATTGCTGGGAAAAGTACTCAGCAAACGAATGGGCCGCAGGCGTAGGAGATCGTCTTCGTAGGTGGCTTGGGCCAGAATGCTGTCGAGGCGGTAGCCAATGCCTGTGGGCTGGCTGGGATCTCGCCAGAGCCAGTTGCTGCCCGTCAAGTCTACATCTACCCGCACCTGCCGAGGCAGCGTTCCCTGGGCCGTCACCGTGCCAGAAAAGCGTCCTTCTAGGCCCTCTAGGGGGGGCAGCACTGCCGCCTCAGCCTCGGCGGTGAGGATGTCCTGGAGTTCACGTACCTCCGCAAAGCGCCGCAGTTGATCGAGGAAGGAGGCGTTGCGATCCCCGACCTGAGTAGTTTCCAAGCTAGCGAGGTCGGCGGCGCTGGTGGGGCGGAACCAGTCGGGGGGAGTCAGCAGATTGAGGCGAAAATCCGACAGCTCAAAGATTTTGAAGGTGACCAAAAGGTCCTGAATTTCAGCATTCTCGATCTCTAGATTGCCGTTGACCCGCTTAGACCCATCTAGGGCATAGCTACCGCTGAGCTGGTAGCGACTGTCCTCCGATGCGGTGATCAGTTCGCCCCCGACCAGGCTCACCAGTTGGTTGGCGTAGCGCAGTGTCCCCCGCAGTCGCCCATAGCTCACCGCTAGTGGGGTAGAGGGGTTATCCTCACCGAGTTCCTCGGTGTCGCTAGCTTCGAGGTTCGCCATGGTCTGGGTACGCCCCAGCGTAATGTAGCCCAGGCCGGGGTCCACAATATCGAAGTAGGCCTGGAGGTTGGGCTCGCGCCAGTTGCCGCTAATCACGGCCGATTCTACGGTGCCGCTGACCGTACCAATCCCCTCAATTCCCCCCTGAGGTAAGCGCAAATCGTCGAGGGAGAGGTTCGCCACGGTGGCAAAAACCTCATCACCCTGGAGGTGGCCGTCAGCGAGGGTAGGACCACTACGCAGGGTAAATTTCAGATCGTAGGGATCCTGTTGGCTGGTGACTAGCAGGCGATCTCCGGTCTCTTGCTGGCTAGCCTCACGCAGATCCACGGTAAAGCCCTGGCGCTGATCGTAGAAGACAGGCCCCCTTAACGGGGTGGCGAAGGCCACTTCACTGAGGCCAAAGTTATCGAGCTGGGCATCCCCCGTGAGGCGGAAGGTGCCAGGGCGACCCGCTAGGTTGCCGTCAAACCGGCCTACGCCGCGCACCGGAATCAGTTGTCCTGGAATAGGCAAGGCCGCCAGATTCACGCCCCTGGCAGTCAGGTCGAGATCTAGATTGTCCAACCCCGGCGATCCTGGCCCTTGCAGCAGCGGGGTCACCACGCCCCTCGCCTGTAGCCCCGCCGTGCTGGCCTGATTCACCCGTACCGATTGCCCATCCCAGGCCAAATCAGCCCTCAGGGGTTCCCGCACTACCGCCAGTTGCGGGGCAAAGGCCGCCGCCGTGGCCAGTCCGTCCGATAGTTCTAGCTGCCCTTGGCCCCGGATTGCCGCCAGGGTGAGGGCGTTAGTGGGGCCAGAAAATTCAAATTGACCATCGCCTGTTCCCTGCAAAGGCGGTGAAAAGGCGGCCAGAGACACCTGGCGACCCACCACATTGGCCTGCCAGCGCCCCTGTCCTAGGTTCGCTCGACCATTCACCACCCCCCCCGCCGCCAGGACAGCCTGGGCAATGCCTTGTCCTTCCATCTCGGCCAGAA